>JAFZET010000396.1 GCA_017560565.1 Clostridia bacterium
AAAATTATGTTTCAGAAATTGCACGTGATAAGCTGGGACTGCGTCATCCGCAGGAAGTTGTGTTCTACAGCGATGACTCTGATTAACCGAAATCAGGATATTGGAAAAACATTATGCGCAGGAAGAAAAAAGATCCGATAAAAATTGTACTCGGCACATCGGTGGGGATGTTTATTTGCGTCGCCGCCTTTTTTGGTGTCAGGTACCTTGATACCCGGATGGCACTGGAACAGGCACCAACGGAAGAACAGATGCAGGAACTGGTAAACGCCAGAAGCGAACTGGAGGAGATGGTATCCGAAAAGGAAAACGCCCTCGCCGCTCTGGAGGAACAGATTGTATACCTCGAAGAGGAACTGCAGAAAGTAAAGACCATCAAGGATGCTGAAACGGCGGATGCCGTATTGCAGGCAAACCAGATTTCAAGCCAGACTGCCCAGATTGCTGAACTGAAACAGCAGGAACAGTCTCTCAGAAACGAGATAGCTTCTTATAAAGGGAAACTTGAAAAACTGCAGAATACAGCCTCCGAATACTGGTCTGTCCGTGCTGAGTTGCTGGCAGATCTGTATACCATGCTTGCCACCGGCGCACCCCTTCTGACACCGGATCCGGAAGAAGAAACGGAAACCGAACCGCCGAAAGCCGCAGAGGAAACGGAAGAACCGGATCCCAAAGAGATCTGGGAAGCGCAGTATCCCGAGCTTGCGCTGTATTATGAGGATCTGACCACAGGGTACACCGTTACATACAACGAAAACAAGATCCTGTATTCCGCCAGTCTGATAAAAGCTCCCTATATTTACGCGCTGATCCGGGAGATCGAAGACTTCGAATATACCAAAAAGAATTTTGCTGCAGACGGATCGGCTCTGTATGATGAAAGCGGAAACCCGCTCTTCAGCGGAAAACATCCCAATCTGGATGAAAACGGAAAAATTATCTATCTGGAGGGAGAAGAGAAGTATGATCTCTCCCAGATCTGGACATACGATCCGGACGAAATGATGGAGGAAGGTTCGGGCAAGATTCAGTATGAACAGAAAGGTTTTGAACTCACCTGGCAAGAACTGATTGAATACACCCTTCTGTACAGCGATAACATAGCCTTCAGACAGATCCGAAATCGTTTCGGGATGACATCCTTTCAGAATCTGGCAAAGGAACAGTCCTTCAAGGGTACACCCTACGGCTTCATGCAGCTGACAGCCTCCGACTGCGGAAAGTTTCTTCGTGTTCTTTATGAGTATTTCATCACAGAATCCCCCTATGCTGTCTGGATGCAGGATCTGATGTGCCGCAGTGCCCATTCCGTTCTGATCCCGGCTGCTGTTTCCCCTGCCAAAGCTGCCCACAAATACGGCTGGGACGAAGAGTCCTATCACGATATGGCTGTTGTATTCGATGAAAATCCCTATGTGCTGGTGGTGATGACTACACTGGAGGACGGCGGAAATGAAGTGGATTCCTACATTCGTTCCGTGATCCAGCAGTGCCGCCGCATCCATACTGATGTGCAGAAGGAGCGGGACGCACTGGCTGAAAAGCTGGCAGAAGAACTTGCCGAACAGGAGAAACAGAATGGATGAATCCATTATACACATCATAACCCATACCGGTTTTCTGAAGCCAGTATGGGTTTCTGTATTTTTCCGGCATTTCCTGAAATGTGCAATTTGATTAAAATTACTTGAATAAATATTTCAGTGTCATTTCAAATGCACAAAAACTGTTGATTTGTGTCGCACGATATGGTATCATACACTCGCGGTGCTGAGGACGAAGGTTCCGAAGACACACCGCAGATGCAAATCACAGGAGGATAAAATCAGTGAGAAGTATGAACAGAACCCTGAGCCTGATTCTGGCGGCAATGATGATTGCGGGAAGCGGGAGCATGGTATATGCGAGAGACTTTTCAGATGTTGACCATACGAGTTTTGCCGGAACCGAAATCGATATGCTTTCCGACATCGGTGTCATAAAGGGAACCGGTGCGGACGAATTTTCCCCCGATGATCCGGTGACCAGAGAACAGATGGCAGTGTTCTTATTCCGCCTGATGCTGAATAAGGAAGAAGCCGGTCGGAACAACACCACAAAGTTCACCGACCTCTATGAACCCTACTACAATGGTGCGATCTCCTGGGCAAACGCTTCCGGATATATTCTAGGAACTTCCACTACCACCTACAATCCCACTGGCGGCATTACCATGCAGGATGCCATGGCGATGCTGGTGAGAGCACTGGGTCAGGAAAAAAGCGGCATGAACGATAACTACCCCTGGAGTTACATCAACGCCGGTATCAAGCTGGGGCTGGACAGAGGTCTGGAAGACATTGCCTACGACAAGACCCTGACCCGTGCACAGACTGCCGTACTGCTGTATAACGCCCTGACTTCCGAATATCTGGTTGGATAAACCACCTCAAACGGATATATCTATTACGAATCCACCTCTCTGATCGAAGAAGTATTCGGATATAGTATGGCAGATGCAGTGCTGGTATCCACCAATACCTACACCACCGGCGAAAATACCGTGGTAAAGAACGGGTATGTATCCCTTTCCTGCACGGACAGAGACGGCAAGCAGTTTACCATGACTGTACCCTACGCCGATATGAAGCTCTCCGGTGATGCCAACACCCGTCTGGGTCATTCCTTCCGGATCATTTTCCGCAAAAACGGCAATACCCATACCGTACTGTCCGCTGTGGAAATGAGCCAAACGGAACACTTCAACAAAATGACCCTCACCGACAACGAAACGACCGTGACCGTCGGTGACAATAAGTACACCCTGGTGGATGAATATTCCGATGTGCTGACCACCAACAACAACGAACTGATCCTGTATGCATACGATGACAACGGCACTCTGGAACAGATCGAAACCATCCGGGAACTGAAGCCCCTGCTGGGATTCTACCGGATTTCGCTGATCAGAGATGAAGGCGAAGAGATCGCCAGACGGGCTGTACTGCGGAATTTCGAATTCGGTCAGCTGCAGATAGATGCTGACGGCAGGATCAATCTGGCAGGCAGCCTGACCGGTGATAAACTGACCGGCGGTCTGTCCAATCCCGAAGAAGCCAAAACCGGCGATTATGTCCTGTACTATTTCAACGAACATACCAAGGAACTGGAAATCGGTGCTGTTCTGGAGATTACTTCCGGTGTGGTACGCCGAATCACAGCAAACAGCGTGAAGCTGGATGACAAGACCTATACACTGGGGAACGAAACAGCTGGTATCTCCGCGCAGTCCATTCTGGAACAGCTCTCCCTGGGTAACAGCATCAACGCTGTAATCTGGCAGGATACAGTGATTGCGATCCATCAGGGCGCAGTACAGTCTGACAACAGTGAATATCTGGTGGCACTCTCCGATGCCCATCGCGTCTACGAAAACGGCAGCTTCCGCTATGTGGTATCCGTTTCCGTAGATGGTGAAACCAAAAACATCTATGTGAAGGACGGCAGCGCAAGAGAGGGACAGGTTTACCGCTACACTGTATTTGGTGATACCTACACCCTGATCGCTCCGGAAATCAAGGATGGTCTGATCCTCTCCGGCCAAGATGCCTTCATCCAGTATGACAAGAACCTGCAGGAAATGGCATACAGCATCTCCTCCGCTGACGATACCACTATCTCCCTGAACAGCAGGAACTACTTCACCCTGACCCCCGGCAAGGCAACTGCCACTACTTCCGTGACAGGTATGCAGTCTGTATCCTTTGTTACCGACGAAAACACTATGATCGTTGTCAGCCATGACGGACGTATCACCACCCGGAAGGGCTCCTACAACTCCACCATTCAGGTGAACGATGGTGCTTCTGTAACCGCTGTGTTCGAAAATGAAACCGGCTCTGTGGAAACCCTCCGGTACCTGTACATCAGCGACGGCAGACTGGGCAACTATGATGTAAACGCTGAGTATGTGCGGATCCTGGACATCAACGGCACTGTACTGGAAGACGGCAAGGCTTATAT
>JAFZET010000397.1 GCA_017560565.1 Clostridia bacterium
GAATTCGGCTGCGGCCTTCTTGATGAATTTCCGTTCCAGTTCCACAGGCATATCCTTGCCCACGGTGGAAATAATAACGGTAACTTCTTCGCCGTCTTCGGAAATTTCCGCCAGCCGTCCGCGGTATCCATGGAACAGACCATCGATGATCTCCACCATATCGCCGATTTCCACGGAGCTGGCAGTGGTCACAACAGGTTCGTCGAAGATAATCGCAGCAACCTCTTCTTCGGTCAGGGGCACCGGCTTGGATCCGGGTCCCACAAATCCGGTCACACCGCGGATATTGCGCACGATGTGCCAGGTTTCATCGGTCATTACCATCTTGATGAGAACATAGGAGGGAAAAACCTTGCTTTCCACTTCTCTTTCCCGGCCGCCGTCAGATTCCACAACCGTTTCCGTAGGGATCCGGATGTCGGTGATCATTTCCTGCATACCGCGGTTCTCAACGATCTTTTCCAGATTGGTTTTTACTTTGTTTTCGTAGCCGGAGTAGGTATGGGCAACATACCAACGCAGGCCTACATTCATTTCATTAAAATCGCTCATAGCAGCACCTTGTCGCCATAGCGGATTCCTTCTTCAGAGTCGCTGACCCGCTGGAATCCTCAGATAAGGCGGCTCAGCCCATCGATTGCAGCAGAGAAACCATAGTCCAGAAGACCGATGATGATGCTGCAGATAACCACGCACACGATAACAACAATGCTGTTATACCGTACGGATTTGAAACTTGCCCAAGAGATTTTCTTAGCTTCGGAACGGAGCGACTTGAACCATGCGCCCAGACGCTTCCAGATGGAAGGCTTCTTTTCCTTGGCAGGCTTTTCAGCTGCCTTTTCAGTCTTCTTCTGTTCCGCTTCGAGAGCCTTCTTTTCGTTTTCAGCCATTGTACGCTCTCCTTAACAATTACTTGGTTTCGCGGTGAAGAGTATGCTTACGGCAGAAGCGGCAGTACTTGTTCAGCTCTAATCTGTCGGGGTCATTTTTCTTGTTCTTCTTTGTGTCATAATTGCGCTGTTTGCATTCGCTGCAAGCAAGAGTAATTTTCACTCTCATGTTGTTCGGCACCTCCTGTAGAATTTGGGATTTTTTCCCATGGTTCTTCCCGTTCCCGGAAGGAGCGGAAAGCCTTGTTGTACCTCCCTCTGCAGAGCACACCGGCATTCAAAAACCATACGGCTGCATGATGACCGCCATGCGACCGCACAAAAAAAGAGCCCTCTGCGTGAGGTGCTTACAGTATACCACTTTTCTGCGGAAATGTCAATGATTCCGCTGGTTTTCCTTCCATGTCAAATATGATAAAGTTTCCCTTCCGAAAAAGCCGCTCCTTGTCATTTTTCATAACCGCACAAAACAGGCAAAAACCGTTCTCTTTTCATGGGAAACCGCCGCTCCGCTCCCGTCACATCATACAAGAACAAGAAAAAAATCACAGGAATATAGGGGATTTTTTCAGGAAAATTCTATTTACAAACAGATCGTTTTGTGGTATAATCTACCGTAGCAGTGCCTATGCCACGGCAGTCGGATATCGGCTCAGGACAGGCCCGGCGGCTTGTGAAAACGGTCGTTCAGCTGATCCGCAGAGCGTCTTCACCCACCGTCCGCTGAGACATGGGAACTGAAATTTATCATTATTCAAAAAGGTGAAAACTATGATTACCAAGGAACAGAAGCAGGCTATTATCGAAGAATACAAGGTACACGAAGGCGACACCGGTTCTCCCGAAGTACAGATCGCCATCCTGTCCTTCCGCATCAACGCTCTGACCGAGCACCTGAAGGCCAACAAGAAGGACCACCACTCCCGCCGCGGTCTGAACAAGATGGTTGGTCACAGACGTAACCTGCTGGGCTACCTGCAGAAGAACGATATCGAACGGTACCGTGCTATCGTTGCCAAGCTGGGTCTGAGAAGATAACTTCAAGTCTGTCACGGACTGTATCGGCACACTGTGCCATCAGTCCTCGGCGGGTATTTCGGCGTCCGGGTGACAAGTGTTTCCTGTATCCCGGGATACCCGCCTTCCCTTTCCGGGAACCCCAATCCGTTGTTCCGTCCCCCGCAGACAGGATCGCCATCCGCACCGGATTAGCAGTTAAACAAGCGCCTGATCTGCCGGCTTCCTCCCCCTCCACGGCCCCCCTGTGGTTACAGTCTCCCCCAGACTGTCAAGACCGTTCTCCTCCAATTTACGGTCTTCAGCCGGTATCTCCTCCTTGATCAGACGCTTGTCTAAATGCTGAGCCTGCGTGGCCGGTTTTCCTGTCTGCCTACTTTTGCAAAAATAACTAAAAAGAAAGGCAGAAATGTATCATGTTTGAGAACTACAGAACTTTCCAATATGAATTCGCCGGTCGTCCCCTGATCGTGGAATCCGGCAAAATGGCAGGTCTTGCCAACGGTTCCGTACTGGTTCGTTACGGCGACACCGCAATCCTGTGCTGCGCCACCGCTTCCGAAAGACCCCGTGACGGCATCGACTTCCTGCCCCTGTCCATTGACTTCGAAGAAAGACTGTACGCTGTAGGCCGGATTCCCGGTTCCTACCTGAAGAGAGAAGGCAGACCTTCCGAAAAGGCTATCCTGACCGCACGTGTGATCGACCGTCCCGTTCGGCCCCTGTTCCCCAAGGATCTGCGGAACGACGTGGCTATCTCCCTGCTGGTGACCGCTGTTGACCACGACTGCTCCCCCGAAATCGCCGGTATGGTAGGTGCTTCCATCGCACTGGCTATCTCCGATATTCCGTGGAACGGTCCTATCGGCGGCGTATTTGTAGGTCTGACCGAAGAAGAAGGCTTCATCATCAACCCCACTGCTGAACAGAGAGAACGCAGCTCCCTGGAACTGACCGTTTCCGGTACCGAAAAGAAGGTCGTTATGATCGAAGCCGGTGCCAAGGAAATCTCCGACGAGCAGATGTATGATGCCATCATGCTGGCACACGAAGAAATCAAGAAGCTGGTTGCCTTCATCAACTCCATCGTTGCTGAAATCGGTAAGGAAAAGTTTGCTTATCCTTCCTGTGAACTGGATCACGACCTGTACGATGCCGTTGACGCTTTCTGTCACGAAGACGTAAAGGCTGCTCTGGACACCGATGACAAGAACATCCGTGACGCACGCATGGCTCCCATCACCACTGCTGTTTACGAAAAGTTCGGCGAAGGCGACGAAGCCAAGTGCAAGGTTCTGGACGAAGTGCTGTATAAGATCCAGAAGCAGATCGTGCGCCGCTGGCTGCTGGACGATCAGAAGCGTGTTGACGGTCGCCGCATGGACCAGATCCGTCCTCTGGCTGCCGAAGTACACCTGTTCAACCGTGACCACGGTTCCGGTATGTTCACCAGAGGTCAGACCCAGGTTATGACCATCGCTACCCTCGGTTCCATCGCAGACGTTCAGATGCTGGACGGTATCAGCGAAGAAGAAACCAAGCGGTATATGCACCACTACAATATGCCCGGTTACTCCACTGGGGAAGCAAAAGCTTCCAGAAGCCCCGGACGCCGTGAAATCGGTCATGGCGCACTGGCAGAACGCTCTCTGA
>JAFZET010000398.1 GCA_017560565.1 Clostridia bacterium
CACATCCCGTACAGGAGGTTTTTATGAAAGAAGTTCATCTGATATGCAATGCCCATCTGGATCCCATCTGGCAGTGGGAATGGGAGGAAGGAGCCGCCGCTGCACTTTCTACATTCCGTGCCGCTGCGGATCTGGCAGAAGAATTCGACTATGTTTTCTGTCATAACGAAGTCACTCTATACAAATACATCGAAGAATATGCCCCCGGTCTATTTGCGAGAATCAAGGATCTGATCCGCCGGGGCAAGTGGCATATCATGGGCGGATGGTATCTCCAGCCGGACTGCAATATGCCCCAGGGGGAAAGTTTTGTACGGCAGATTCAGGTGGGACACCGTTACTTTATGGAAAAATTCGGTGTGAATCCCACCACTGCCATCAACTTTGACGCATTCGGTCATACCAGAGGCCTGGTACAGATCATCAAAAAATGCGGTCAGGACAGCCTGATCCTGTGCCGGGCTGGGGCGGATCCCACGCCTGCAGGACAGTTCTGGTGGGAAGGCTTTGACGGCAGCCGGATCAAAGTCAACGGTGTCAGACAGGGGTATAATACTCCGCTTGGCCATGCGGCGGAAGCCATCAAAAGCAAAGCAGACGGACAGCCGGAAGATCTGATCTGCGTTCTCTGGGGTGTCGGCAACCACGGCGGCGGCCCTTCCCGGAAAGATCTGGCAGATATAGATACCATGATCGCAGAAGGATCCATGAAGATCCTCCATTCTACCCCCGAAGCATTCTTTGCAAAGCTGGATCCTGCGGTGGTGCATGACAAATCCCTGCGGATGGTCATGCCCGGATGTTATACAACCATGTCCCAGATCAAGCTGAAGCACGCTGAACTGGAAAATAACCTGTTTATGGTGGAGAAGCTCTGTTCCGCTGCCGCCATGCGCGGGCTGATAGAATATCCGGAAGCGGAACTTGACGAAGTGGTGGAAGACCTTCTGAATGCTCAGTTCCATGATGTTCTTCCGGGGTCTTCTGTCCGTGCCGGAGAGGAAAACGGGATCCGCCTGCTGGATCACGGTCTGCTGATCCTGAACCGTCTCCGTGCCAGAGCTTATTTTGCCATGGCAAATGCAGAAGCCAGCGCAGCAGAGGGGGAATATCCGGTTCTTGTTCTCAATCCCAATCCTTACGAATGGGAAACGGAAGTATTCTGCGAATTCTCACTGGCGGATCAGAACTGGTCTGACAACGATGCATACCAGCCCCGGGTGCTGGATGGCGATGGAAATCTGATACCGGCGCAGGTCGTCAAGGAAGAAAGCAATCTGAATCTGGACTGGCGAAAACGGATCGTGTTCCGGACAAAGCTGAACCCGCTGTCCCTTACCCGCTTCTCCGTATACATGGATCTGAAACCCAAAGTAGTCAGAACCTTTGAATCCGGTGAAGATGTGGTGGTGGATCTGCCCGAAATCGCCAAGCATGTGGAGATCGATGGAAAAACAGGTCTGCTCCGCTCTTTCCGTATCGCCGGCAGGGAATATATTGACAGCCAAAAAGGCGGGGCTTTCTGTCCCATGTTCTATAAAGATAATCCTGACCCGTGGGGAATGGGGCATTTCCAGCTGACAGCCATGGGAACGGATCCTGTACCTTTTACCCTGATGGAAGAGCCGGATGGTATGTTCAAGGGTATGAAGCCCATTCAGGTGATCGAAGACGGAGATATCTATACCGGCGTGGAGTGCTTCCTGCAGTGCGAAAATACCAGGATCCGTCTGGAATATGATATTTATAAACACACAGACGCCGTGGATGTGAAGGTGGATGTGTTCCTGTCCGATAATGACCGTATGCTGAAGCTGGCACTTCCGCTGACCCCCGCGGGTGAATACATCGGTCAGACTGCATTCGGCACAGAGCCCCTCTATATGGACGGCAGAGAATGCGTTGCACAGCGTTTTGTAGCTGTCCGTGACGATGAAATGTGTATCGCTCTGCTGAACCGGGGAACATACGGTTCTTCTTACAAAGACGGTATCCTTTCCATGTCTCTGGTACGCGGTGCTTCCTATTGCGCCCATCCCATCAACGACCGTGCTATAATCCCGACAGACAGATACGTGAAGAAAATCGATATGGGTGAGCGGAATTATTGTTTCCGTCTTACAGCTGCACCGGAAGCCGCACTGGAACGGCTGGCATTGGAATACAATGTTCCCGCCTATGCCTGCAATGTGTTCCCCCTTGAGGACGGAAAGAAATTCACCCCCGTGGGTCTGTCTGTATCCGATACCGATGTTACACTGGTAACCATGAAGAAGCAGAGCGGGGCAGAAGGGTATATCCTGCGGCTTCTGAACAACTGGTCAGCGGCGAAAAATGTCACGGTATCCCTGCTTGGCTCCAGCCTGGATCTGGCGTTCGGAAAATATGAAGTCAAAACACTGCTCTTTGAAAATGGCAAATTGACTGAAATCCCGCAGCTTATGATCTAAATGTTTTATCACCATTTTTTGCGGAAAAATAAAGACAAAGTACTGTTTTTGTGATATAATACTCTACAGAAACTCATGATTTTTCGGACATATAAAGGAGTTTGGCACATGAATAAGATTTATACCGGCAAAACCAAGGACGTATACGCACTGGACAACGGCAATGTACTGCTGAAGTTCAAGGACGACTGCACCGGCAAGGACGGTGTATTCGATCCCGGCGAAAACACCGTTGGTCTGACTATCGAAGGCATCGGCAAGGCAAACCTGCAGACTTCCGTATACTATTTTGAAATGCTGAAGGCAGCAGGTATCAAGACCCACTATGTAAGTGCAGATGTAGAAAACGCTACCATGGAAGTTCTGCCCGGTACTGTGTTCGGTCACGGTCTGGAAGTGATCTGCCGTCTGGTTGCCACCGGTTCTTTCATCCGCAGATATGGTGAATACATTGAAAATGGTACCAGACTGGAAGGCGGTTATGTAGAATGCACCTTCAAAAATGATGAAAAGGGCGACCCGCTGGTAACTTCCGAAGGTCTGGCTGCTCTGGGCGTAATGTCTCCCAAAATGTTTGAAAGCATGAAGGAACAGACCCTGAAGATTACCAAGATCGTTGCCGATGACCTGAAGACCATTGGTCTGGATCTGTGGGACATCAAGTTTGAATTCGGTTACAACAACGGCGAAGTAATCCTGATCGACGAAATCGCTTCCGGCAACATGAGAGTGTACAAGGGTGACGAAATCGTAGATCCCGTTGAGCTGACCAAGCTGATTCTGAACAGATAAACAAAAACAAAA
>JAFZET010000399.1 GCA_017560565.1 Clostridia bacterium
CTCCGGAAAATCGGTGTATCCCCCTGGGCGAACGAGGAAATCTGCGGTGAACAGATCGGCGGGAACTATGTTTATGCCCGCAAACCCAATCCTGCCCATGTTGCGATCCATACAGATCCGGAGGTGATCCGGAAAGAAACGGAAAAAACCGTAAAGGTATGCCTGAAATACGGTTGTCCCTGTGACATTGTGCTGAAGGATATCAGTACCGTGTCCCACCGTCCGGAAAACCTGATCGTGTGGGCGAATACTGTAAGCGATGTGCTGGATCGGTATTATGGGGAAGCATAACAGAACCCAAGGAGAAATGTCATGGAAATCATGAAAAATGCGGTTGAAAAATACAGAGACATGATTCTGGAGGCGGAACGGTTTATCTGGGCACATCCCGAAACCGGCTTCCGTGAAAAGGTGACTTCTAAATATATGGAAGAAAAATTCCGCGGGCTGGGATATGAGCTGACCATGGCGGAAGGGATCACCGGATTTTATACCGTGATCGATACCGTCAGACCCGGTCCGGAAGTGCTGGTGATGGGGGAACTGGATTCTATTATCTGTCCTGCTCATCCCGAATCCGATCCTGTAACGGGAGCTGTCCATTCCTGCGGTCACAATGCCCAGTGTGCGGCACTGCTGGGTGTGGCGGCTGCTCTGACGGAACCGGGGGTGCTGGATGGGCTTTCCGGCAGAATCCGGCTGTGTGCGGTACCGGCGGAAGAACTTCTGGAAATCGAATACCGCAGCAGGCTGAAGGCGGATGGTGTCATCAAATACCTGGGCGGCAAGACGGAATTTCTGCATAGAGGGTATTTTGACGGTGTGGATATTGCGTTCATGGTGCATACCTCATCCGACTATGCCATCCGGGGCGGCTCTGTGGGATGCATCACCAAGAAGATCACCTACAAGGGTACGGCAGCCCACGCCGGCGGAAGTCCCTGGGCAGGGAAGAATGCGCTGTATGCCGCCACCTGCGGAATCAACGCCGTCAACG
The DNA here is from genome assembly GCA_017560565.1 of Clostridia bacterium. Taxonomy (GTDB): domain Bacteria; phylum Bacillota; class Clostridia; order Oscillospirales; family CAG-272; genus UMGS1696. Next base: position 998 of record JAFZET010000399.1, read on the forward strand.
CCATCCGTGAAACCTTTGCCGAACCGGACATCATCCGTGTCCACCCCATCATCACCCACGGCGGCGATATGGTCAACGCCATTCCCGAAACCGTGACCCTGGAAAGCTATGTCCGGGGCAGCAGCTTTGACGCCATTACCAAAGCCAACAAAAAAGTCAACCGGGCGCTGACCGGTGCGGCTTACTCCATCGGTACCAATATCGAGATCGTGGACGCTCCCGGATACGGACCTCTGCGCAACGCTCCTGCCATGATGGAACTGGCAGAAGAAGCGGCACAGCTGATGATTCCGGAATATCCCATGAGTGTCAGCGATCACATCGGTTCCGGCTCTACGGATATGGGCGACCTTTCCGCCATCATACCGGTGATCCATCCCTACTGCGGCGGCGGACGGGGCAAATCCCACGGCAACGATTATCAGGTTGTGGATCCCGTGGCAGCCTGTGTGGACTGTGCCAAATGGCAGTTGGGGATGCTGTATCTGCTGCTGAAAGACGGCGGGGCACGGGCTATGGAAATCAAAGAGAATTACAAGGCTCCCTTTGCCTCCAAAGACGAATATCTGCGCTTTATCGACAGCCTGAACTGTCAGGGGAACCGGATCGAGTACAGAGAAGACGGTACAGCGGTACTGCAGTAATGAAGGAATCACTCGATACATTAAATAGTATAATGCAGAAAGGAACAACACCATGAAAGCTGGATTTGCAAGACTGGATATTACCCCGCCGTTCGGGGCAAGACTGTCCGGATATTTTCATGAACGGCTGGCGGACGGGATTATCGACCCTTTGCAGGCTCACGCCATTGCCTTCTCAGACGGAGAAAAGAAGATCGCTGTCATCAGTCTGGATGTGATCGGTATCAATCAGGACAATATGGATATCATCCGGCACCGTGCAGCGGAGAAGAACGGGATGGACTACGAGGCTGTATTTGTTGCCTGTACCCACACCCACACCGGACCGGAGATCAACAAAGGCAGACTGTTTGAAATTGATCCCGCATACAATGAATATCTGTTCAACCGGATCTCCGATGCCGTTTCCCTGGCGCTGGCAGATCTGAAGGAAGCAACGCTGGAAACCGCCATGGGCGAGGCGAAAGGGATTTCCTTTGTACGCCGCTTCCGCATGAAGGACGGTTCCACAAAAACCAATCCCGGCAACGATCCGGATGTGGTGGGTCCCATCGGTACACCGGATGAAACGGTACGGCTGGTGAAGGTGGTCAGAGAGGGAGCGGCGGATATTGCCATTGTGAATTTCCAGGTGCATCCCGATACAGTGGGCGGCAATAAGTTCTGCGCAGACTACCCCGGATTTGTCCGCCGGACTCTGGAAGGAGCACTGCAGGGCGAAAAGGACGGCAAGGGTGTCCATGTGGTATACTTCAACGGTGCCCAGGGAGACACCAACCATATCGATATTTATGCCCGCCGCCGTCTGCCCAGTCCCGGTCACGCAGAACATATGGGGCGGGTGATTGCCGGTGCGGTTCTGGCTGTGTATTCCTACACCGAACCGGTAGCCTGTGACAAGATCCGTTACGGACAGAAGACAGCGGAAGTGGCTTCCAACAGAGGGACGCCGGAACAGGTTGCCGCTGCCAAGGAACTGGTGAAGTTCCACAAGGAAGACCCGGCTAAATTCGGCGAAACCTACAGAGGCATGATGCACGCTACCGTGCTGGGCGAAGCCAACGCCTGGATCCGTCACGAATTCGGACCGGACTCTTTTGGTCTGTATCTGACATCTGTGGCGGTGGGGGACGTGGCTTTTGTGGGTCTGCCCGGCGAACCTTTCACCGACATCGGCAGAGGGATCAAGAGCGGCTCCGCATTCCCCGTGACCATCCCCTGCTGCTGTGCAAACGGATATCAGGGCTATTTCCCCATGGCGGATGCTTATGCGGAGGGCGGATATGAAGCCAGAAGTTCCAATTTCCGTGCCGGTGTTGCGGAAGCCCTGATCGAAACCGGTGTCGCACTGACCCATGCGATGAAGACAGAATAAGAATCATTCCGACACAAAACGGCTTTTCTCCTGCACAAACAGAAGAGAAGCCGTTATTATATGCTTTTGTGTACGGATAATTGTCCGGCAGCAGGTTTATAATAAGGTAAAGGTATTCTTTTCGCTTTCCAGAATTCCTTCCTTCCGTAGTTTGCTGATTTCGGCGGAAAGCCCGCTTCTGTCCA
>JAFZET010000400.1 GCA_017560565.1 Clostridia bacterium
CAAGGAAGGCATCGACACCCGGTATATTCTGGAAGACCCCGAAGTGCCCACCGGTCTTGCTTCCATTCTGGTGGAAGAAAACGGCAAAAACCGGATCATTGTATATCCCGGTGCCAACATGACCATGACCCCGGAAGACACGGAAGAACCTTTCATCTGCTGCCCCGAAGCTCTGTATATGCAGCTGGAAGTACCCTTTGACACCGTTGTGGAAGCCGTGCGCCGTGCCAACGATGCCGGTATCCTCGTATTCATCGATGCAGGTCCCGCTTCCGTGGACTACGACCTGAAGAAACTGGGCAGACTGGAAGTCTTCTCCCCCAACGAAAGCGAAACCCGGGTTTACACCGGCATCGCTCCCAACACTGAGGAAAACTGCCTCCGTGCCGCCATCAAGCTCTCCTCCATGGTGGACGCAAAGTACATCATCCTGAAGCTGGGTGACAGAGGTGCATTCCTGTACGACGGCAGAGAATACTACATCGTGCCTGCGGAAGAAGTTCCCGTAGTGGACACCACCGCCGCCGGAGACGTGTTCACCGCTGCCCTGACCTACTGGTATCTGGAAAAGGGCAACATTCTGGCCGCCATGGACTTTGCAGGATGTGCGGCAGGCATCTCCATCTCCCGTCCCGGTGCATCTCCTTCCGTCCCCACTCTGGCCGAAGTCATGGCCTACAACAGAGAACGGCGGGAAAAGAAGAAAGCCGCTGAAAAGGCCGGTGAATGATCTATGGTAATCGTAGGAATCGACTTCGGCGACGCCCGCACCGGGATTGCCGTATGTGATAAATTTGAAATGATGGCGTCCGAAGCCGGGTGCGTCCGGGCGGACAGCTATAAGAAAATGCTCGCTGCCGTGGCGGAAAAGGTACTGGAGCTGAAACCGGAACTGATCGTGCTTGGCAACCCCAAGAACATGAACGGCTCCGAGGGTCCCAGAAGCGAAAAATGCAAAGCCTTTGCCGCCGAGCTGTCGGAAGCCACCGGTATTGAAGTGGTTCTGGTGGACGAGCGGCTCACCACTGTCAGCGCACACAAGATCCTGTCCGAAAACAATGTTCGGGGCAAGAAACGCAAGGATACCGTAGACGCCCTCTCCGCACGGCTCATTCTGGAAGATTATCTCACCATGCGGAAGAGACAGGCGCAGGGCTGACGGGAAGTAAGACATAAGAGATCAGAAGTAAGAAACACAGGAGGCACCACATGACCCCTATCACCAAGGACGCCCTCACAGCATACCGTGACTACTACGCAGCCGACACCATGCGGCAGGCACTGACCACCATGCTGGCCAAGGGCAATCTGGGCGATCTGACTTTTGTCACCGCCGCCGCCCGGAAAATGCAGTTCCAGTTCTCCGTGGACGTGAAGACCATGCCCTCCACCAACCAGAAATCCAGCGGTCGGTGCTGGCTCTTTGCGGCTACCAACGTACTGCGGGAAATCGTGGCAAAGAAGCTGAATCTGGAAAACTTTGAGCTGTCCCAGTCCTGGCTGGCATTCTGGGACAAATTTGAGCGGGTGAACGCATACCTTGACGCCATCTGCGAAACCGCCTCCCTGCCCCATGACGACCGTCTGGTGGATCATCTGGTGGGAACCGGTGTACATGACGGCGGACAATGGGATATGTTTGTCAACATCGTGGACAAGTACGGCATCCTGCCGAAGAACGCCTATCCCGAAACCGCCCAGACCGGTGCTACAGGTCAGCTCAATCGGCACATCAACACCTATCTGCGTGCCGTTGCGGGTAAACTGCGGGATGCAGTAAACGCCGGGGAAGATGTGACCGCTATGCGGCATGATATCCTCTGCCGGGTGTTCTCCTTCCTGTGCGCCTGCTACGGAGAACCGCCGGAAGTCTTTGACTGGGAATACAAAGACAAGGACGGTGCCATCCACTACATGACCGGTATGACCCCCGCACAGTTCCGTGACGAATACATCGGGGACTATCTGGATCACTATGTAAGCATCATCAACGCCCCCACCGCCGACAAGCCTTTCTACAAGACCTACACCGTCAAGTATCTGAACAACGTGCCCGGCGGAAAGCAGGATATCCTGTACTACAACCTGCCCATGGACGAGTTCAAGGCACTGGTGATCCGCCAGCTGCAGGACGGAGAGATCGTATGGTTCGGCTCTGACTGCGGCAAGTTCGGCGATCGGGAAACCAAAGCCTGGGACGATGCCTCCTACAACGAAGCACAGATCACCGGTCTGGATACCAGTGCCACCAAGGAAGAAATGCTGTGGTACCATATAAGCCAGATGAACCACGCCATGTGCATCACCGGCGTCAACATCGGCGAAGACGGCAGACCCAACCGCTGGAAGATCCAGAACAGCTGGGGTGCGGACGGTGCCAACGGCGGGTACTACATGGCATCCGACACATGGTTCGACAAATTCGTATACCAGGCCGTGGTGAACAGAGCCTATCTGGAAGGGCACGACATCACCGCCGAACCCATCGTGCTGGATCCCTGGGATCCCATGGGTTCTCTGGCGGACTGAATGACGAGGAATCAAAATGCCAAAACTGATCCATATCCTGACCGTACTGTTTGCAGGGCTGATGCTTTTCACTTCCTGCGGCAGCACGGCAGATACCAATACTACTTCAACAGAATTAACAGGAGAAACAATTATGGTACAGATCGAAATGGAAAACGGCGGCATCATCAAGCTGGAGCTGTATCCTGACAAGGCACCCATCACCTGCGAAAACTTCGTAAAGCTGGCAAAGGACGGCTTCTATGACGGGCTGATCTTCCACAGAGTCATCAAGGACTTCATGATCCAGGGCGGCGACCCCACCGGTACCGGTATGGGCGGCGCTGACAAGAACATCAAGGGCGAATTCAAGGTAAACGGCGTTGCCAACGACATCTCCCACGTGCGTGGTGTGATCTCCATGGCCAGAAGCCGCAGCTATGACTCTGCCTCCTCTCAGTTCTTCATCTGTCACGCAGACGCCAAGTATCTGGACGGTCAGTACGCCGCATTCGGCAAGGTCATCGAAGGCATGGAAGTGGTGGACGAAATCGCCGAAGTGAAGACCGACTACAACGACAGACCCATGATCGACATGGTCATCAAGACCATTACGGTGGTGGAAGAATAAGTAAGAAGTAAGAAGTATTTACCAAGGAACGGCTTGCAGGAAATTCGGAATGCGTGGATTTGTGTTCCCAACGGACTGTATGCCGTTCTTCTGTTTTTACTTACTTCTTATTTCTCACTTTTTCATATCTCCCTGTTGCAAACGGGCTGTGGCAGGCGTATTATGGGTGTCCGGACGAAATTACAGTGTAAAGGAGGCATACCGGTGGACAGACAAAACGAAGCTCTGCGGGTAGTGGAGACATACGGCACCATGGTGTACCGGGTGTGCTATATGCGGCTGGCGGCAGCGGATCCCACACTGGCAGACGATGCGTACCAGAATGTGTTTCTGACCTGGGTGGAAAAACCGCCGAGGGCAGAGGCGGGCAGTGAGCACGAGAAAGCGTGGTTCCTGCGCTGTGCCATGCACCGGTGTACGGATCTGCTCCGTGCCCGTGCCAGATACAGCCATGAGGAGCTGATCGAAACCGTACCGGCACCGCCTGAGAACACCACAGAGGTCATGGACGCCTTGCTTTCCCTGCCGGAGAAATACCGGATGCCCCTGTATCTGCATGGAGTCTGGGGATGCACCATAGAAGAAACAGCGGCAGCACTGGATCTGACCCCGGCGGCTCTGCGGATGCGGCTGACCCGGGCAAGACGGGCGCTGGCGGAAGTATTGGAAAACTGAATCAAGGAGGAGATACAATGGGGAAAAAATATATTCTGACAAAAACGGATGATCTGACACTGACACCGTCGGACAGTCTGCGTGAGGAAACCCTTGCCAGAATGGAAGCGGCGGCAGGCACGGCTCCCGTGCGGAAAAGGAAATCAACCGGATGGACACGGGTACTCACCTGTGCGGCACTGCTGGGGACCATGTGTATGCTGATGGGATTCGGATACCGGCTCACATCCACTTACATGACCTTTGCCGCCGGACACGGTGTGGTGAAGCAGGAACAGGAGGACATATATACACTGGTGCGTGCGGAAAAGTTCGGTACAGACAGGATCGATGCGGTTTCCATGATCCCTGTTACGGAGGGGGAATATGCCGGGCAGTGGAAAGTTACCGTTATGACCACACTGCGGATCAACACCGCAGATGACAGGCTCCGTATGCAGCTTCACCACCCGGACGGTACGGAATACGATCTGCTCTGCACCCGGATGGGACAGGACTCTGTCTTTACCGGATACATCAGCAATGCCGAAGCCGGTACCTATACCGCATACTGGGATACCTTCAGGATCACAATGGAAATGGATTCCTTAAACAACTCCCCCTATGCGGCGTATGAGTACCCCACATCTGACAGCATCACAGTGGTCTGCTTCCCCATTGCAGAGGGATCCGACAAACTGATCGTCCGCTGCAGCCTGACCCCAAAAAGCAAGGATATGAAATACTGGGCAGAACACAGCAGCTATATCCGTTGTGTTCCCCAGCAAATCCAAGTGACCGACACGGAAGGGAATGTATACAGCACATATACATCCGATATCCTGTCCATTACCCAGACAAGCACCACATATATCACGGAATCCATATTCCGGCTGTATGCAACCGACAGTTCTCCCTTTACCAGTCTGCAGGCTGAGGAGATCACAGCTCCCCTTGCCCGCCTGCAGATCGGGAACATCACCATAGAGGCAGAGCTGAAGGATATACCCGCCAGCCCCATCACCATCCCCGATAAGGGAGAGACGGTCACAACGGACATACATCTGCTGGACTCCCATGGTCTGCAGCTGACCCTGTCGAAAATTATAAACGATGCGGAAGCATACCAGACGGGTTCTGTTACCTTCCCGTCCCTGACCCTGGAAACCGCCTATCCGAAGCTCAGCTTTTCGGA
>JAFZET010000401.1 GCA_017560565.1 Clostridia bacterium
ACGCCGTCCTTGTCGTAGATGTAGCCGTCGGGACCGGAGATGGTAACAACCTTACCGCCCAGTTCGGTCAGCTTCTGTACGGTACCCCATGCCACGTTGCCGAAGCCGGATACAGCAAAGGTCTTGCCCTTGATTTCTTCGCCGTAGGTAGCCAGCAGGTTTTCTACATAGTATACAGCGCCATAGCCGGTAGCTTCGGGACGGATTCTGGAGCCGCCGAAGGAGAAGCCCTTACCGGTCAACACGCCGGTGAATTCGTTGCGCAGTCTCTTGTACTGACCGAACAGGTAACCAACTTCACGTGCGCCTACGCCGATATCGCCTGCGGGAACGTCCGTGTCGGGACCGATGTGCTTAGCCAGTTCGGTCATGAAGCTCTGGCAGAAGCGCATGATTTCGTTGTCGGACTTGCCTGCGGGATTGAAGTCGTAACCGCCCTTGCCGCCGCCCATAGGCAGACCGGTCAGGGAGTTCTTGAAGGTCTGTTCAAAGCCCAGGAACTTCATGATGGAAGCGTTTACGGAAGGATGGAAACGCAGACCGCCCTTGTAGGGACCGATGGCGGAGTTGAACTGTACACGGTAGCCGCGGTTTACCTGCACGTTGCCGGCATCGTCAACCCAGCTTACACGGAACTGGATCATGCGTTCCGGTTCTACCATACGTTCAAAAATGCCTGCCTTCTGCAGGTCGGGGCGCTTTTCCACAACGGGTTCCAGGGATTCAAAAACTTCTTCTACAGTCTGCAGGAATTCCGGTTCTCCGGGATTTCTCTTGCAGGTATCTTCATATACACTGATGAGGTAAGGATTCTTAAGTGCCATACATGGCCTCCTGCGTCATGATTTTCACATTTCCGGCGTTTCCGGTATGTGATAGACAGTATAATTATACACCGTTCGGGATTATTTTGCAAGATTTGACATCATAAAAAAATGTAAAAATGACAGGATTTTCGCTTCCCGAAATTTATCGCTTTTTCATAAAATACCCTATCCGGATGAAAAAATCTTATACAGACTATGAACACACGCAGCGTATTATGTCCCATCAGCAAAAAAAGACCCACAGCGCAGCTGCAGGTCTTTGGGGTATCAGGTTCAGTCGATCTTGAGGACGCGGATGATCCCTTCCATGCTCTGGATGGTGGTGATGGTAGCTTCGGTTACTTCGGAGAGAACGTCTACCAGCGTCACGGCATAATTACCCTTGGAACGGTTGGTCAGGTTTTCGATATTGATGCTGTTTTCTGCCAGGGTACTGGAGATATGGGACAGCATATTGGGGATATTTCTGTGGAGGATCACCAGTCTGGTACCGTCGTGGTGCGGCATTTCCACGGAAGGATAGTTCACGCTGTTCTTGATGTTGCCGGTTTCCAGGAAAGCAACCAGTTCTTCGGCGGCCATAACGGCGCAGTTGTCTTCGGATTCTTCGGTGGATGCGCCCAGGTGGGGGATAGCGATCACGCCTTCCATACCGGCGGTACGTGCATTCGGGAAGTCGGTTACGTACTTGCGAACCTTACCGGACTTCAGAGCTTCTTCCAGGTCGTCGTCATTGACCAGAGCATCACGGGCGAAGTTGAGAATGATCACGCCATCCTTCATCATAGCGATGGTTTCCTTGTTGATCATGTACTTGGTGCCAACCTTGGGATCGGCATTGTCGATCAGAGGAGTGTGCAGAGAGATAAAATCAGCCTTGGCGAAGATTTCTTCTCTGGTATCGGCCTTATGAACGGAGCGGGACAGCTTCCATGCGGCGTCAACGGACATATAGGGGTCGCAGCCCAGAACGTCCAT
>JAFZET010000402.1 GCA_017560565.1 Clostridia bacterium
GCCGAACAGATCCCGGCTTGCGGTTACGTCCAGCCAGCATTCGTCGATGCCCATGGACTCGATCTGATCTGTGAACCGGCTGTAGATCCGGCGGACGACTTTGGAATAATACAGGTATTCATCATAGTGCGGCTCGGCGATGACCAGATCAGGACACTTCACCCGTGCCTGGTAGATACTTTCCCCGGTCTGGATGCCGTATTTTTTTGCCAGATTGTTTTTTGCCAGCACAATGCCGTGCCGCTGTTCTGTTTCGCCGCCCACGATCATGGGTATGGTGCGGTATTCCGGATGCTTCAGACTCTCCACGGAAGCAAAATAATTATTCAGATCACAATGCAGTATGGTGCGTGTCTCCACGTATGCCACCCCCTTCACACAAAAGAACAGATAATCAGAACGGATGTTTTGTGTCTATAGTATACACGAACAGGAGTTCTTTGTCAAGGGGTTTCGGAGAAAAAAGAACAAAAATTCGCAAAATAAAAAACGCCCGTTTCCGGAGAAGCAGGCGTTTGGGGGCAGATGAATCAGTCGAGAGCAAGGATCTTGTCTGCGTAGTCGTACAGTTCCTTGTCGGCAGCGGTACTCATAGCAGCATAGAAGGAGCCGAATCCCTGATTGCCATCAGTATAGTCCAGCAGAGCATAACCGTAACCGTCAAAGCCGCCGAATGCTACACCGAAGTTGTACTTTACGTTGTCCAGAATGGTTTCGATCATGAACTGCGCATCTTCGTCACGGATACCCTTGGACAGGATGGATTTTTCCACATACGCCGGGTATACGTATTCTCTGCCGTAGTAGGACAGGGCGTCGGCAACAGCGGCAGAACGTTCGATGTCGGAGATGGAGGAGGGGAAGCAAACCAGCAGACCGGAAGCGGTGGAAATGTAATTTTCCTGGGTCTTGTCATACTTCGGGATCGGCACAACACCGTAGTTTACGTCATATTCACGAAGGTTGGCGCACTGGTTCAGCGTCAGAATGGTGAACACGCAGCTCTGTTCTTCTACCAGAGGACCTGCACTGGTCCAGCCTCTGGGACAGTAGGAGCCTGCAGATTCCATCATCCAGGTTCTCAGCTTGTTGAAGAGCTCTTCAGTTCTTTCGGAGTGGAAAGTAACTTCGATGTAGTTATCGGGTGTTTTTGTGGTAATGTCGATATAATAGTGTGCCAGACTATAGCTGGACTGCCGTTTGCTGTGGAAGCCGTACAGGTCGCTGCCGTCTTCATCACGCACACCGTTACCGTTCCGGTCGATGTAGAAGTCCTTGGTCATTTCGATCATCTTGTCGATGGTCCATTCGTTTTCGTAGGCAAGAGTGTACGGATCTTCCATATTGTAATCTTCGATCATGGAACGGTTGAAGAACACAGCTTCTGCGTTATAATTGGACAGACACATATCCCCCATCAGCAGATAAGCATTGTTGCCGATGGAAAGTTCTTCATAGCAGGACTTGTTCCACCAGGGATTTTCCACACTGATAAAGGGAACCCTGTTGAGGTTGTAGAAATACCCTTCGGCGGACAGATAGGTGGTGTTGTACATATTCCCGGTGAATACATCGTAGTCATCGGAACCGGACATAACGGCGGCCATGACATTGGAACGGAAATCGTCGTTGTCCCACTTGTTGATCACGGTGATCAGTTCTACATTCAGCAGGGTGGAAACATCCAGATTCCGGTTGAAGATGGCGTCATTGAGTACATCCCCGTTCAGTTCTTCGGCGACGTGTTCAATCCGGTATGCGCTGTGGTCAAAGCTGTAGATGTGGAAGGAATAGCCTTCGTAGTCCAGTTCGGGCAGCTGGAGCGTGGGTTCGGTTTCGGTGGTGTCAACGGTGGTTTCGGTCTCCGTATCGGCAGAACCGGTATCGACGGCATCACCGCAGGCTGTCATGGGAAGCATGACCAGCATGGCGATCAGCAGACAGAGAAATCGTTTCATAATAGATACTCCTGAAATTGATATGGTACACGATATATGTGCGTATTTCCATTATAACTGCATAATTTAAGAATGTCAATAGAAACCTTAAAATTCCCCTGCCGCGCGGATTCTGTACAGCAGGGGAATTGGACACTATATTTCTGTTTCAGAGAAAATCACTGTTCCAGAGCCAGGATCTTGTCGGCAACGTCGTACAGTTCCTTGTCGGCCTTCTGGTTTCTTGCTTCGTAGAAGGAAGCGAAGCCCTGATTGGATCTCTGGAAGTCCAGCATAGCACAGCTCCAACCGTCGAAGCTGCTGTATTCCTTACCGAAGTCGTAGAATACGCTGTCCAGAATGATTTCGATCATGCGGGCTGCATTTTCGTCACGGGTACCCTTGTACATCAGGGTGTTGTCCACGTATGCAGGCAGTACATACAGTCTGCCGTAGTAGCCCAGAGTATCGGCGATGGCAGCAGAACGTTCGATATTGGTGGCGGAAACGGGGAAGGAAACAACCAGACCGGTACCAACGGCGGTGAAGTCTTCCTGCAGTTCGTCATACTTGGGAATCGGAACGATACCGTAGTTGATATCGTAGTCACGGAGCGCTACACATCTCTGGAGAGACTGCATAATGAAGAGGCAGTTTTCATATTCAGCAAAGGGAGCCATATCAGTCCAGCCGTCGCTCTGATACAGGAAACCATCGGAAGCGGTGAACCAATCCTTCAGCTTGGTCAGGATTTCTTCGTTTCTTTCGGAACCGAAGTTAACCTTGATGTAGTTGTCTTCAGTCTTTTCAACGATCTTCAGGTAGTAGTAAGCCATGTTGCAGACGGAGTGGCTGGCACCGTAGATACCGTACATATCGCCGTCTTCATCCCGTACGCCATCACCGTCCAGGTCCTGGTAGAAGTCCTTGGTCATGCTGATCATGTTATCCAGCAGCCATCTGTCTTCGTCTACCATGGTGTAGGGATCTTCCAGGTCATTGTCGATGAGCAGGTCCTTGTTGAAGAACACAGCTTCCAGAGAGTAGTTGGATGCACAGATGTCACCCATCAGCAGGAACGCCTTGTCGCCCACGGACAGTTCTTCGTAAGCGGACTTGTTCCACCAGGGAGAGTTGATGGGATCGATGTAGGGCATCTTGGTTACATCGTAATAATAACCGTTGGCAGACAGGAAGGTGGAGTTGTAAGTATTACCGGTGTAAATATCGTATGCATCATCACCGGACATGGCGGAGGTACGAACCATGTAACGGAAGTTGTCGTTGTCCCACTTGTTGATAACAGCGGTGATCTTTACGTTCAGCAGTTCGCTGGTAGAGAGGTTACGGTTGTAGATAGCATCGTTCAGAACTTCACCGGTCAGCTCTTCCGCAACGTGTTCCCAATGGTAACCGGAATGCTGGAAAGAGTAGATGTGTGCTTCATAGCCATCATAGTCCAGATCTTCGGGTACGGACAGGGGGGGCATGGTTTCTTTTTCGGTTTCGGTCTGGGTTTCGGCAGCACCTTCCACTTCGGTTTCGGTCTGGGCAGTGGTATCGGTTTCAGTGGCAGTGGTTTCACCGCAGGCCATCAGAGGCATGGCGGTCAGCAGTGCCAGAAACAGACAGGTAAGACGTTTCATGGGGGGAAATCTCCTTTTAGGATATTATTTAACAAACTACATTATAACAGAATAATTCTGAAAGTCAATAGACGGATAAACAATAATTTCTTTTTGGGATAAGTGTCAAAAAACACCTGCACCGACCGTATTTTGTAGAGAAAATACCGGATATGCAGGTGTTCTTAAACTGAGTTAAATATTGTGCCGGGAGAAATGCATTACTTGCGGGCGCAGGCTTCGATGTAAACGGCGGCCATGGAGGCGAAACCGTGGTTCAGGCTGCAGCCGAGGTTGGAGTGTTCCCAGAGAGTACCGGTCATGTCGGCCATGTTCGAGAAGAAGTCACGGCATTCGGAGATGACCTGATCGTGATAGCCGAAATCGGTCAGCAGTTCCAGACGGAGGTAGTTGCCCACGATGGCGTTGGAGGGATATACGTCCGGATATACGGTCTTGGCGTCTCTCTTGGGACCGAACTTGGTCAGCATCAGATCGAACAGTTCCGGATATGCTTCTCTGGAAGCGGTGCCGAAATAGAATGCATAATACTGGGTGGTTTCGGTGGTGTGGCCGGTCTTGGCCAGATTGCCTTCGGTGTCACGGATACCGTTGTCTTCGAAGAAGGTGCCGTTCCATGCCAGGGTACGGATCATTTCCTTCATCTGCGCACTCTTTTCCGCCAGAGCAGGATCGTCATACAGCTCAGCGGCGGCTTCCAGTGCGGCGGCCCAGATCATGTTGGAGGGGTAGTTCACGCCGCAGATGTAATCGGCATCGTTGCACTTGCTCCATTCAATAAATACCCAGCTTTCCAGATTTTCCAGCAGACCGAATTCGTTGTAGTATCTGGAGAAGAATTCCACCAGTCCGTAAACCTTTTCACAGGAAGCGTTCTTCATGTCCACGTCGCCGGTGCGGTTCACGTAGTTGCGCAGCTCCAGAATGTACCACATGGTCCAGTTGGGGATGTACACATGGTCGTTGTGGTCGGAGGGGTAGCACATGGGCAGCATCTTTTCCGGCAGGAAGGGAGACTGGTGTGCCATGGCGTAGTTTTCCAGGAAACTCTTTTCCACCAGGTTGTTGCCGTTGAACAGGGCTTCAGCACGGGAGGAGAAGTAGCTGTCGCACAGCCAGCCGGCCCGTTCTCTGGAGGGACAGTCGGTCAGGATATCCACGGCGTTCTGGGCAAAGGTGTTCACGGCGGCGGCAACGATCTTGTTCAGTTCCGCATCCTTGTAGTCGTACTTGTAGTCGGCGGCATCGGGGTTTTCGTACAGTACCATGCCGAATTCGGACAGATCTGCTTCCCCGTCGGTGATGACCACATTGGCAAACCGGGTGGCGTTGGCTTCCATGGAGATGCAGGTGTATTCGCCGGGGGCAAAGGTATACTTGAGCACGTTGCAGCAGGTGTTGCGGAAGGGAGACACTTCTCTGTAGGTTCCCTTGTCCACCATTACTTCGTCAAAGAGGATGTACAGGCTGGTCTGTGCGGATGCCTTTACCTTGAAGGTGAAGAAACCGGTTACGGTGCGTCCGAAGTCGCAGATCTGGTACATCATGGGACCGATCCTGTCTGCTTTGCCGTCGGCGATGGCTTCATAGGTGAACTTCCCCGCTTCCTCTCCGGAATCTTCTTCCAGTTCTGCCGGGAAAAAGCCTTTGAACTTGTCGTTGTCCACATGGTAGGAACGGTCACGCCAGGGGGCGGCATTTTCGTTGATGCCGATTTTGCCGTATTCCACGTAGTTCTGCGTATCCCATACGTTCAGTTTGGGATAGTGTACGTACCGGGGCAGCAGCTTGTTCATGCCCACTTCTTCCGTTTCCACGGGTGTACGTCCTGCAGCATCACCGGCATAGAAAGCAGCCGGGTCGGAGGTGAAGTGATAGATTTCGGTAAAGGTTCTCTGGAAGCTGAAGCGGCGCACCTTCTGTACCCGTTCTGTCAGCAGATAGGCGGTAAAATCGGAAGCGGAGGCGATCACCTTGCTGCCTTCGGTGATTTCAGCTGCAAAGAAAGGGGCTTCTTCCACTACGTAGAAGCTGTTGACATTGGCGGAGTGTACGTCCACGGAGAGGGTCACGCACTGTCCTGCCCATGCGGAAAGATCGTATTCATCCAGACGGGAATAGCCGTGTGCCGCTCTGGCAGGGCCGTAGCCCACCAGCTTGCCGCCCACGAAGAGACGGTACAGGTTGGAGGCGGCCAGAGACAGTTTGGTGTCTGCGGCGGGGGTCAGGGAATACTGGAAGGTCAGGGTGATGTTGCGGGCATTGAGAAGCCCTTTTGCCCAGATAGACTGCATAAAAGATACCTCGGAATTTCTATAGAATACTATCTGCCAACATCATACCAAAATCTGCCGGGAAAATCAAGAGGGGACGTGAAAAATCCCCTGTGTTCACATAAATATCACGGTTTGCATCCATTTCGTGTCTTGCAATTTCCGGGGATATGTGGTAGTATATAGTATTATTAAGGTTGGAAATCCGAACACGGAAAGGAGCTATTGCTATGGAACTGTACTATACTGCACCTGCGAAAAACTGGATGGAAGGACTGCCCATCGGAAACGGCAGACTGGGTGCCGTGGTTTACGGTGACCCGAAGCACGAAATCATTCAGCTTAACGAAGAGTCTCTGTGGAGCGGGTACTATGATCCGGAAGCCGACAATCCGGAATGCGCTCCCATGCTGGAGGAGATCCGCAAAGCGATTTTTGCCGGTGATTATGTCAAAGGCGAGGAACTGACCAATACATACATGATCTGCCGGGGCAAAGGTTCCGATATCTGGACCAGCGGCTATGTGCCCTATGGAAGCTATCAGACTGCCGGAGAACTGCATATCCGTTTTGATTACAGCGGAGAGATCCTTGCCGATTACAGCCGGAAACTGGATCTGGTAAGCGGTCTTGTCTCCACCGGTTTTACCGTAAACGGCGCTTCCGTGAAGGGATATGTGTTTTCTTCCTTTGCCGCCGGTGTGACCGTTTGTTATTATGTCAGCGAAAAGCCCTTTGATGCCGCCTGCTTCCTGACCAGAGAAGGGGCTGCCGCTTCTGCCAACCGGACCATGCGTACCATTTCTCTGATGGGAACTTTCCCGGAAGATCCTGCACAGGACAACGGCATCGCCTATGCCACCGTAGCCAAGCTGTATCCGGAAGGCGGAACGGTGGAAATGGACGGCAGCACGCTTATCGTACGGAATGTGACCGCTCTGGCTATTGTGCTGGATACGGAAACCACCTACCAGCCGCCGAAGCCGGATGTGGGTGTGGAGCTGTGCAGGGATCCTGCGGTTCCCTATGCTGCCTGTCTGGATAAGCTGGTGAAGAATCCCATCCGTGCGGCTGCCGATGTGGAAGATATGTTCTCCGAAAGTGCTCATATCCTCTCCGGCTTTATGAACCGGGTGCAGCTGGATCTGGACGGAAAGGATCCTGCGCTGAAGGCAGTGCCTACCGATGAACGGATCCGCCGGATGCAGCAGGGAGAGACCGATACGGGGCTTCTGATCACCTATTTCGCTTTCGGTCGGTATCTGCTGGTGTCTTCCTCCTACAACTGCCGGCTGCCCGCCAACCTGCAGGGGGTATGGGCGGATACGTATGTGACCCCCTGGAGCGGAGACTATCACATCAACATCAACCTGCAGATGAACTACTGGCTGTCCGAAACCTGCGGGCTGGGAGAACTGAACAAGCCTTACTTTGACTATATCCGTTTCCTGGCTGAACACGGCGCCAGAACCGCAAAGATCCAGTATGGTGCGGACGGCTGGTGTGCCCATACCAGTACCACTCCCTGGGGCTTTACCTCTCCCGGTCAGAATGCGTCCTGGGGTTCCTTTATGGCGGCGGGTGCCTGGTGCTGTACCCATATCTGGGAACGGTATGCCTTCTCCGGAGACAAAAAGGTGCTGGAGGACTATATTGATGTAATGGTAGGAGCGGCGAAGTTCTTCCTCGATTTCCTGGTGGAAGACCCCGGAACCGGGTATCTGGTTACCTGCCCCTCCAACTCTCCCGAAAACCATTTCTTTGATCCCGCCACGGGTAAGGTGTGCGCCATCTGCGCCGGTCCTGCCATGGACAACGAGATCATCCGTGATCTGTTTACCCAGACGGCAGATGCGCTGGAGATCCTTGGCAGAGGGGAGGAGGCGATCTGTGCCGATATGCGTGCCGCCTGTGCCAAGCTGCCGCCCATCCGGATCGGTAAGTACGGGCAGATCATGGAGTGGAACGAAGACTTTGAGGAATCCGAGCCGGGACACAGACATACTTCCCATCTGTATGCGCTTCATCCCTCCGCACAGATTACCGAAAGTACTCCCGAGCTGTTCAAAGCGGCCGGCGTGACGCTGGAGAGAAGACTGGCAGCCGGCGGGGGACACACGGGCTGGAGCCGGGCATGGATCATCAATTTCTATGCCAGACTGGGGCAAGGCGATAAATGTCTGGAAAACCTGAACGCACTGTTGGGCAAGTGCACACTGCCCAATATGTTTGACAACCATCCCCCGTTCCAGATCGATGGGAACTTCGGCGGTGCTGCCGGGATCGCAGAAATGCTTCTGGCCAGCCATGACGGCAAGATCGTTCTGCTGCCCGCACTGCCCACCGATCCCGCATGGGCCTCCGGGAAGGTGTCCGGTCTTTGTGCCAGAGGAGGCTTCCGGATCAATATGATCTGGCAGAACCGGAAGGTGGTACGCTTTACCATCCATTCCGATGTGGGCGGTCCTGTGACGGTATCCGTTCACGGAAAGGATCATGTTTATCAGACCGAAGCCGGCAGAGATCTGGTGTGCGAACTGCTGGTATAATAAAAAATGCAGGATGTAGAGGAATCATGAAATACTATAAGACTTTTTTAGGTGTATTCCTGGTGACAGGTCTTCTGGCACAGGTATCTGCAGCGGCTTCCGCAGAAGCGGAAACCATGGCTATTCTGGAGCAGAGCGGCGGTGGCGCAGACGGGATTGTGGTGATCGGCATGCTGCTGGTTCTCTCCGGTGTGTGGCTGTATTTGTACTACAAAAAGACGAAAAACCATAAAAATCATCGTCGGCATCACCACTCTCATCACTCAAAGCATTCCTGACCGGTAAAGCCGGTATATCCGAACAGAAAGGACGGTGCGGAACTATGCATATTCTCCGGAAACGCACATGGCTGACGGGGCTGTTTTTGCTGACCGTATGGTTCTTTCTGCTTCTTCCCGCCGGAGCAGAGCCGGTCAGACTGCCCTTTGCGGATGCTTATGTGCTGGAATATGTGGAATCCGGCGAAATCGGGCAGTATCTCACAGATCCGCTGGATGGTTTTTCAGGACACTGGGAATTCCTGGGCGACACAGGGAAGCCGGACAAGCGAACCGTCGGCGGTATGGGTATGCTGGTGACGGAAGGAAAGAGCACGGATGCCGGTTTCATGGAATTTCAGTATCTGGAGGAAACCGATCTTTCGGCTGCATCGTCCCTTGTTTTCGGTCTGTACATTACGGATCAGACTGTGGGCAGCGGTATCGGTGCGGACGGGATCCCGTGGGGGATGTATGAGATCACCGTGGCTGTGGAATGTGCCGGTACGGAAACGGTCAGTCAGGTATATCTGGAAGGCAACCGGTGGTACATTGTTTACAGTGATCTGCCCGCAGCGGCAAAAAAAGATACGGTGTCCTCTCTGAAAATCCGGATCGGTTATGGGAATGACACTGTACCGGGACAGGTACGCATGACATCGCCCGGCGCCTCTGACGAAGACTGCGGGTTTGTCAGTACCTTTTCGGCATCCCGGACGGAAGCGGTTATGGGGGATGTGATTCCCCAGTCGGACAAGATCCATCTGCGGGGAGACAAAAACGATACAGTGGTCATGGAGGCGGATGTGAATCTGCCCATGTATATACAGGAAGTCACGGGATGGTATCTGGCTGTGACGGTAGAAGGTGCAGCGGCAGAGGGAGAAATGTCTGCCGGTGTTTCCTATCACAACAGGGAAAGTGAAGAGCCGCAGTGGCTGGATACAGCATTTGTCGATGTGCTGGAGGGCAGAAATACATATTACTTCCCCCTGCCTCTGCCGGACTCCGATGGGGAAGGCGCAGGTACCCGGTCGTCCGGAGCGTATACCATGCAGCTTCTGCCGGATCCCGGTTCATACCGGCTGATGTTCCAGGGAGTGACCGGAAAAGAATCCTCCCTGTTCCGGGTAAGAAAGGTGGAATGGATCCCCATTCTGGAGCCTGACTGGGAAGAGGGAACCCTGGGCAGTATGACGGAAGGTGTTGTGCGGGGCGGGGAAATCCAGTGGACCGGAAAGCTGGCAAGGCAGACGGTCATCGACTATATCGATGCGGAGATTGCCCTGATGGCAGTTCCTGTATGGGATCGGTACAGTTTGGAGAATGCAAAGGAACTGGCAGTGATGAAGATCTCCAACAGCTTTGCCTTTACGCTGGATGCCGAAAGTGCCGCTGCGTATGCCGCAGGGTGGATGTTCTACAGTGCCATCCGGGTGGAGAAAGCAACGCAGGATCCTGCCGTATCGGACATACGGTATCTGCCGGTGTCCCAGCCGAGGATGTTGTCTGGTGCCGCACCGGCCCCCTGTGTGCTTTCCATGTTCGGTCTGCACAGTGCCAATGCGGTGGGTGTATATGAATCCAACGTATCCCATGTGACGGTGGATGTGCAGCTGGATCGGCTTATCCAGTACGGCAGTGCAGGGGTGGTTTGTACCTACGGCGGAAAGAGCTGTACGCTGTCTCAGGCGTATCTTACCGAACTGGACAGTGATATTCTGTTCTACAGCGATGCCGGTCTGGAGGTCAGCCTGCGTCTGCTGTCAGCCGATCCATATATCTGGTCGGAAAAACAGGCGGAAAACTATCTGCCGCTGACCGATACGGAGACGGATCTGTATACCTATGCAGCGGTACTGTCCTATCTGTGTGAACGGTATCCTTCGGTTGCTTCCGTTACACTCGGCAAAGGGATCAACTGTGAAAAATACACGGGGCTTTCTCTGGAGAACCCGGAACAAATCATAAAAAAAGCAGCACTTCTGGCGGCAGTGACCTACCAGACCGCCCGTCTTGTGATCCCGGATATTTATATTGTCATTCCTCTGGCGGATAGCCATAGTTATATGAGCGAAGAAGCATTGCCGGATCACGGAACCGTTCTGAGCCCGGAGTGGACGCTGCTTCTGTTTGCGGATGCCATGAATTCCCTTGGCAATGTGCCGTGGGTGGCATCCTGGCGGTTTGAGGATGACGGGGCGGCGGAAAATGCCGCTTCTCTGCCGGGGCGCTGGAAAGAGCTGCTGCAGCAGTTCGGACTGCCGGTGTTCGGCGGTTTCCTGTATCGCTGGGAACCGGAAGCCTGTCTTGCGGATGAGCCTATGCCATACAGTTTTGCAGACCGGTATGAAAATGTCTGTGCTGCACTGGCCGGAAGCGATCCCAGAGCCGTGATACTGTCTTTTGCCCGGATCGCGGATTATGTGAGCCAGTCCATGTATGCGGAGATTACGGAGCTGCCTGACCCCAGCGGAGATCTGCTGGAGGGGCGGCAGGTACAGAAATTCACCGGAGTCCTGCAGGAAGGCGGCGTTGATACGGCATCCTACGGGGCGGTTCTGCCCGTATGGGATTTTGCGGATTCCTACTCCACGGAAGAATTTGTTGCCGGCGGCGGGGTTGACGGAATTTTTACTGCCGGAAGCAGACAGATGGATCTTCTGACGGGAAAGATCGGCTCCCGGGTACTGCGCAGTGTACTGCCGGTGTCCCTGTATGAAGACAGTGCTGTGGGAATGGCGGGGGGAATCCTCCTGCGGAATTTTGACAGCGTACTGGATCTGTCCGATGTTGAGGTGCTGCAGTTTACCTTCACTCTGCAGGAAACCGGACACAGTGCGGCTTCTCCCACCGTGGTCTTCCTGCTTGGTGCGGATGACTGGCGGGCGGAATACCATGTGGACGGCGTACTGTCCGATACGGTTATGACAGTTTCCTGCAATCTGCTGGAATACGCCAATGCTGCCCGGACAGAATACATCGGCGTTATGATCTACGGTGAAACGGATCTGGTATTTGATCTGGCATCTGTATATGCGTGCAGTACGGACGGATCGGCAGAGGCTCTTGAGAACGTGTTTGCTCCGCCGGAAACGGTGCAGGCAGCCGTTTCGCATACTGTGGAAATCTTTTATATACTGCTGCTTCTTTTGCTGTTTGGCGTCAGCGGATGTGTGATGCTGTTCCGGCGGGACAGAGAAGCGGAGGAGGATAAACATGGAATCTGGAAATAGAAGACAGCCCCCTGTGTTTACCGGGTACCGGCTGGCGGAATGCGCAGTCTGTCTGGCGGTGATCCTGTTTGGTGTACTGTATCTGAAAACGGATCTCTTGTCTCTGTGGGTGCTGCTGCCGGTATTCCTGGCTGCATTCATTGCCATTCCGGTACTGCGGTATCTGGACGAAAAAAAGAGGGGAATCCGCGGTCTTGCGCTGGGATTCTCCGTGGGGATCGCCATGCTGCCTGCCCTTGTGGTACTGGCGGCGATCCTTGTGTATTTTCTGTAATTTCAACCATCGTGAATTGAGGTATCTGGTATGCGAATCGTCGTGAAAGTAGGTACGTCCACACTGGCGCATCCTACAGGACATCTGAACATCCGGCACATGGAAAGCCTGTGCAAGGTGCTGGCGGATATTAAAAATGCGGGGCACGCCGTGATTCTGGTTTCCTCCGGGGCTATCGGTATGGGGATGGGGAAGCTCTCTCTCCGTGAACGTCCGAAGACACTGGTGGGCAAACAGGCAGCCGCCGCTGTGGGACAGTGTGAGCTGATGTATACATACGACAAGCTGTTCTCGGAGTACAATCATGTCATTGCCCAGATCCTGCTGACCGGTGCGGATGTGCGGGATCCGGAAAGACGGAACAATTTTATCGGCACTATGTAACATCTTCTGGAAATGGGGGTTCTGCCTGTTATCAACGAAAACGACACCGTGTCCACGGAAGAGCTGGGCATCGGGGATAACGATACACTGGGTGCCATTGTAGCCACCTCCATCCATGCGGATCTGCTGGTGCTGCTGTCCGATATTGACGGGCTGTTCACCGATGATCCCCGTATGGTACCGGATGCAAAGCTGATTCCGGAAATTCACGAGATCACGGAAGAGATCATGGCACATGCAGGCGGGAAAGGGTCTGCCATCGGTACCGGCGGTATGGCAACCAAGCTGACGGCGGCAAAGATGGTCATGGAGGCCGGCGGCGACATGATTATTGCCAACGGTAAGGATCCCGCCATTCTGTATGACCTGCTGGACGGGAATGCCATCGGTACAAGATTTATCGGGAAGAAGTAAGAAGAACGAGGACGGAAACATGAAAACCACGATGCAGATTATGCAGGATGCCAAACGGGTCGCACCTATGCTGTCCTGTGCAGATAGAGAAACCAAAAACCATGCGCTGCACGCCATGGCGGATGCTCTCGTGGCGGCTGCAGAGTCGATTCTGGCGGCCAACGGGGAAGATATGGCGGCGGCTAAAGGTCGGATCAGCGATGTGATGCTGGACAGACTGGCACTGACGGAATCCAGAATCCAGTCCATGGCACAGGGCATCCGGGATGTGGCGGCACTGGCGGATCCCTGCGGGCAGGTGCTGGCAGAGCATTCCCGTGCGGACGGTCTGCGGATCCGGAAAACGGCGGTGCCTCTGGGGGTGATCGCCATCATTTACGAAAGCCGACCCAATGTGACCTCTGATGCGGCGGCACTGTGCGTAAAAAGCGGCAATGCCTGTATCCTGCGCAGCGGCAAAGATGCCTGGAAGAGCGCATACGCTATCACCTGTGCCCTTCAGAAGGGACTGGCGGCAGTAGGGCTGGATCCTCTGCTGGTACAGCTGGTGGAGGACGTGACCAGAGAAAGCTCCTACGACCTGATGCGGGGCGTGGGGTATATTGATCTGCTGATTCCCAGAGGCGGTGCGGGGCTGATCCGTGCCTGCGTGGATAATGCCAAAGTGCCCTGTATTGAAACCGGTACCGGTATCTGCCATATCTATATCGACGGTGCGGCAGATCCGGTCAAGGCGGTTTCCATCCTGACCAACGCCAAGACCAGCCGTCCCTCCGTGTGCAATGCGGCGGAAGTTTGTCTGGTGGACGAAAAGATCGCGGCGCAGGTTCTGCCGATGGTGAAGAAAGCACTGGTGGAGGACAGAGTTGCCGGAGGAAAAAGCCCGGTACAACTGCGGCTGGACGAAAAGGCGGCTGCCATTATTGAGGGTATCCCTGCGGAAGAAGCGGATTTCGATACGGAATTTCTTGACTACATTCTTGGTGTGAAGGTGGTCTCCGGCGTGGAGGAAGCGGTGGCGCACATTGCAGCCCATTCCACACACCACAGCGAAGCCATTGTGACGGAAGATCCGGCGGCATCGGCACTCTTTACAGCACGGGTGGACAGTGCGGCGGTATATGTGAATGCTTCCACACGGTTTACCGACGGCGGCGAGTTCGGACTGGGCTGTGAAATGGGCATTTCCACCCAGAAGCTCCACGCCAGAGGACCTATGGGACTGGCGGAACTGTGTACGTATAAATACGTGATTACCGGTGACGGGCACGTGAGATAAGTAAGAGATAAGAAATTAGAAGTAAGAAGCAGTCAGGGTGAGCTTATGATGATTGGATGTATTGGGATCGGGAATATGGGCGGTGCTATCTGCGGTGCTGTCTGCAGGAGCGGTCTGGGGAAAAAGGTTCTGGTCTGCGATGCGGATGGGGCGAAGACGGCGGCGTTCCGGGAGCAGTATGGCTGTGAGGCAGTGGACAGTGTGACGCTGGCGGTTCAGGCTGACTATATTTTTCTGGGAATCAAGCCGCAGTATATGGCGGATGTGCTTGGAGAAATCCGGGACGTGCTGGAAAAGCGGGTTCTGGACGGGGCGTGTCCGGTGCTGGTGACCATGGCGGCGGGGCTGACCATGGCGAGAATCCGGGAAATGGCTGGGTGTGAACTGCCGGTGATCCGGATCATGCCCAACATTCCCGCCTCCGTGGGGCAGGGGATGATCATGTACACCTGTACGGAAGATGTGACGGATGCGGCGAAGACGGCGTTCCGGGAGATGCTTGCACCTGCCGGCGTGCTGGATCCGGTGCCGGAAAACCTGATCGATGCAGGTACAGCGGTGTCCGGATGCGGACCTGCCTTCTTCTGCCTGATCGTGGAAGCCATGGCGGATGCGGGGGTTGCCTGCG
The DNA here is from genome assembly GCA_017560565.1 of Clostridia bacterium. GTDB lineage: Bacteria > Bacillota > Clostridia > Oscillospirales > CAG-272 > UMGS1696. The sequence continues at coordinate 14,878 of JAFZET010000402.1, forward strand.
GTCTGCCCAGACAGAAAGCTATGATGTATGCGGCGCAGACTATGCTTGGCACGGCAGCTACGCTGATGGAAACGGGCAAGCATCCGGCAGTGTTCAAGGATGAAGTCACCAGTCCCGGCGGTTCCACCATTGCGGGTGTGAAGGCCATGGAGAATGCAGGGGTACGTGCCGGCATGATGGAAGCAGTGATGGCGGCATACCGGCGGAATCTGGAGCTGGGGAAGAAGTGACGGAGATATAAAGAAGTAAGAGATAAGATATCAGAAGTATCTGGGGATGGGGTTTCGCTGTCTGGGCGGAGAACTGTCCCTCTTTTATTTTCCAAGGATTTGAAAGTCAGAAAAACAAGCACACTTACCTGTGTTGCTGCACCCTGGGACAACCTTGCAGGACAGGTAATATATTCATCCGATGACGGCAACGTGGCAACCGTTGACAAAAATGGCGTTGTTACCGGCGTGGGCGTTGGTACCACACAGATTACAGCTTACTACATTGAAAGCGGAATTTCTGATGTTATCATTGTAAATGTGCAGCCTTCGGATTCTTCCGGTGGTTCCACCGGCGGCGCATCCGGTAGTTTCATGCCAGGCATTATTATTCCGACCCAACCCGCAAAGAACAAAGATGGTTCTGTAACCAAAACAACAGTCGATAAAAAGACAGGCGCAGTAACCAAAGTTACAACGTATCCCGATGGTGATGTCGTAGCTGTTAAAACCGAATAGACGGTACTGTTACTGCCGAGGTCAAAGCAAATTCTGAAAAGATTGTTGTTTTGCCGATAGAGTCCACTGCGGATATTATTGTAGTATCTTTCACCGATGAAAACGGAAGAACAACATATACCGATGAATTTACAGAAAGTAAAGAGGGTATCGCCGTTACAGCGACCGGTAATGTTAAGATTTCTATCATTCAACGTGAAAGAATACAGTATACCGATGTTCATAACAACAATCACTGGGCAGCAAAATTCATAGATTTTGTCAGTGCACTTGGCATTATGAAAGGTATTGGCGAAGACAAA
>JAFZET010000403.1 GCA_017560565.1 Clostridia bacterium
CTTGGGTTCTCCGGATTCCGGATCCACATAGGGCGTCAGGAAGCTGCGGCAGCCCATGCAGGTGTAGCAGTGTCCTTCGCCGTTTTTGTCCACCTTGTTCTGCAGCATGATCTTCTCGGAGATATAGTCCGGTACCATGCGGCGGGCGGTGCACTTGGCAGCAAGTTTTGTCAGATACCAGTAGGGGGAATCCGGGGTGATGTTGTCTTCTTCCAGTACATAGATCAGCTTGGGGAAAGCAGGGGTGATCCAAACACCTGCTTCGTTCTTCACGCCCTGATACCGCTGTTCCAGGGTTTCTTCAATGATGACGGCAAGGTCACGCTTTTCCTGTTCGTTCCGGGCTTCGCCAAGATACATGAACACGGTGATGAAAGGCGCCTGTCCGTTTGTGGTCATCAGCGTTACCACCTGATACTGGATGGTCTGTACGCCCTTGCGGATTTCGTCCCGCAGTCTCTTTTCCACATTTTCGGAAATCACCTTTTCATCCAGGGAACCGCCGCAGGAGATGATGGTTTCTTCGATCTGTGCACGGATCTTCTTGCGGGAAATATCCACGAAAGGTGCCAGATGGGTCAGGCTGATGGACTGTCCGCCGTACTGGTTGGATGCCACCTGTGCGATGATCTGGGTGGCGATGTTGCAGGCGGTGGAGAAGCTGTGGGGCTTTTCGATCATGGTGCCGCTGATGACGGTGCCGTTCTGGAGCATATCCTCCAGATTCACCAGATCGCAGTTGTGCATGTGCTGGGCGTAATAGTCCATATCGTGGAAATGGATGATCCCTTTGTTGTGGGCCTCCACGATATCCTGAGGCAGCAGCAGACGTCTGGTCAGGTCACGGCTTACTTCCCCAGCCATATAGTCCCGCTGTACGCTGTTGACGGTGGGGTTCTTGTTGGCGTTTTCCTGCTTGACTTCTTCGTTGTTGCACTCGATCAGGGACATGATCTGGTTGTCGGTGGTGTTTGCCTGCCGCTGCAGATTCCGGTTGTACCGGTAGCGGATGTAGCGTTTGGCGGTTTCCGGCGCACCCTGCAGAATGATGTGGGTTTCCACCAGTTCCTGGATTTCCTCCACGGAAAGGGCTCTGCCCACTTCGCTGCAGTAGTCCTCAATCACAAGACCGATGTATTCGATCTGTCTTTGGGTCAGTTCTTTTCTGTCACCGCCGTCATCGTTGGCTTTGGTGATGGCAAGCTCTATTTTGGAACGGTCAAAGGTGACTTCCTCGCCGCTTCGTTTGATAATCTTCATGCTCTCTCTCCTGTTTTCAGCAGTTGTGCAAAACTGTATAACCGACTTCCGTTTTGCGGGAAGCAATATCTTATTCGTGTGCTCATATTATAGCATACAATTTTTGCGGATGCTGTTGCAATTCCCACAGAAGTGTGATATAATTTCCATATATTGATATTACGGTTCATTCGGATCGGCATATATAGTGGAGGAACGCCCGTGACACAACTATTTACAGGGATCGACGACGATGGTCTGAAGCGTCTCGCCCAATGCATGAAAATGAAAATCACCCGTTTCAAACCGGGAGAAGA
>JAFZET010000404.1 GCA_017560565.1 Clostridia bacterium
ATACAGCGAATGGTCATCCATTCCGGATAATCCCGTCATGCGGGAAAAGTGGTTCGAGTATCTGTCGCTGTACCGTCCCATGGTGGAGGAAAACACTGTTGCCTATATCGACATCGGCGAAAACCGGATCACAAATGCACCTCTGCCGGAGGATGTACACATGAGTCTGTTCGCCGGGGACGAATGTTACCTCTGCATCTCCAATCTGGGCAGTACTGCCGCCGCCCTTACTTTCTGCGATCTCTGGGAAGACCGGCAGACCGGGGAATGCTGCAAAGAAATCACCCTTGCCCCCAATAAACTCTGTTTCCTGCGGAAAGCATGACCGGCAAACAAACCCATACATACAAAAATGATGCCTGATCCCCTCAGACATCATTTTGTTTTTCTACAGAATCCTTCCGGCGGCATACATCTGTCCCGGGATAGATGCGGCATATTCCTCACGGGTGCCGAAAAAGATCATATTGTCCCCCAGATGAAGCACATGGGTGGCGTCTGTCATACCGTCTGTCCCGATAACCATGATAGCCAGATTGTCTTCCCTGTTGATGGCGGCAATCTGTCTGTGCAGTTCCAGCCGTCCCATCACATCCAGTCCATAAGCAGGTTCGTCCAGAATCAGAAGCCGCTGTGCCGCACAGAGTGCTCTTGCCAGCAGTACCCGTCTGTGTCCGCCGCCGGACAACTCAGTAAATCTCCGTTTGGCAAGAGACGCTATACCCAGCCGTTCCAGCGTCTTCTGCGCCAGTTCTTTTTCCTTTTTTCCGACAAAGATTCGTTTTGTCCGATGGAGACAGCCTTGCATAACGATCTCCCACACGGTAGAGGAGGTCTGGATCACGGCGTTCTGGGGCAGGCATCCGATCTGCCGTGCTGTCAGTCCATCTGAGAATTCCACCGTCCCTGCATGGGGTTTCTCAATTCCCATGATCGTTCCCATCAGGGCGCTCTTGCCGCAGCCATCCTGCCCGATCACACAGATATAGTCCCCGTCATGTACCGTAAAATTGATGCCTCTGCATCCTCTTCCGTTTTCGTATCCTACTGCCAGATCTCGGCAGGTCAGTATTGCTTCAGCCATAATCGCCTCGCATCATGTCCGCACACGGCGGGTATTTTTCTGATTTGCCTTTGCCAGCTTATAGATCTCTTCCGTGGCAAAGCTCAGTTTGGTGACAGCGTCCCGTTTGGACAGGTACAGCCAGAAGCTGTCGTCCGCTGTGGAAATGTCCACACAGTCCCCTCTTCCCAGATAATCGTATTCGATATGCATGCTGTACAGCTCCAGCGGTGCTTTTTCGATCACCACATCTTCACCGTACACATATCCTTCGATCCGGGTACCCTCCGGTGTCTGGATCAGCCTGCCCGTACCGTGCTTGTAAAACCGCCAGCAGTCCGGCAGGGTCTGCACCTGCACCGTATCCTCAAACCGGTAGGTTCCTTCTTCGATTTCTTTCCGCACGCATTCTCTCTCCCACTTCGACCAGTCGGGAATATGGGAAAATTCCGTTTCTCCCTCCAGTGCGTGCAGTCTTCCCAGTTCATCCTGCCGCCACCGTTTGCCGCAGGCATTGCACCACAGCTCGCATCCACCGGAGTCCGTCTGTCCTTCCGCCCCGCAGTGAGGGCATTTGTACAGCAGGCAGTGAAGCCCTTCTGTCCGCTTCGGATGATCGATGACAATATTGTTTTCCACCTGCCAGCGGTAGTCATCGTACCGGAACGCTTCTTCGATCCGGGCAAAGATCTCCTCCGCCGTCATAGATGCGATTTCTTCCTCCCGCACCAGGGGAAACATATCCGCTTCCACAAAGGTTCCTTTGTTGGTCTTGTTCCACTGGGGACAGGTAATGAAATTCCCATGGATCTTCAGCATCACACAGG
>JAFZET010000405.1 GCA_017560565.1 Clostridia bacterium
GAGATCAGAAATACAAACCGTTTTTCCCCCGCCGATCACGGGCGATCCTTCTTATTTCTGATTTCTTATATCTTATTTATTATAACATACCACCCCGGGGAAGTCAATATCCGCACAAAAAACCACCCCATGGTGTGAGGTGGTCTTTGCCCCGGTTCGGGTTATTCTTCTTCTTTGTTTTCAGTAAAGTACTGGTCATAGCCGTCCCAGCCGTGCAGATACCGTTTCAGGATCATGATATCCTTCCGGGTCAGCGTATTGTCACCGTCGATGTCCGCTGCGGATTCATCAATGACATGGGCATACCCTGCGACGTACTGGGTCAGGATCAGAAGGTCTTTCCCTGTTGCAAAACCGTCGCCGTTCACGTCCCCGATGGAGGTTTCTCTCATGGCCACGGTGGGATACAGATCATAGTCTTCCCAACCCATGGTGCCTGCGTAGTAGTAGATGGTGAAGTTGTCTGCGTTGTCTATGAACTGGCTGCCTTCTTCCTCTTCATCATATTCCATCTCCGGCATGTCGCCTTCAAAAATCACGGAACTGAGATTGTTGGCAAACAGAGCACGTTTTTCCAGATAGCTCATAGAAGCGGGAATGGTTATGGTCGTCAGATTGTAGTTTTCACTGATCCCGGCAAAACCGATACATCCCAGAGAACCGGGCAGGATGATGGAGTTCAGCGATGTGCCACAGATGGCTTCGTTGCCGATGCGGTATACGCCGTCCTGTACCACCAGCTCCGTACGATTGGAGGCGGCAGGATATGCAATCAGATCCATGTAGCTTCCGTCTTCACGCAGACGATACAGCGCACCGTATTCGTCCACTTCATGCCAGTTGTTCCCTTCCGCCACTGTAAATTCTTTCACAGGGCTGCCGGCAAATACATTGTCTTTGATCTCCCATGCAGCCGCAGGAATGGTCACATAGGTGATATTCGTGTCATGGAATGCACCATACAGGATTTCTTCCAGAGAATCCGGCAGGGTCAGATTGGATGCCTTGCCGAAGCCTGCAAAAGCAAACTCTCCAATCACCTTGATACCTTCGCCTATATGGATTCCCCGTACAGAATCCTTGTAATTGTGCCAACTGTAGTCGTATTCCCCTACACTGTCCGGAATTTCGCCGGAGCCGTTCACGAACAGCTTGCCGTCCATGGTCAGCGTCCATGTGATGTTGGTTCCTTCAATAGCACCGCTGGCAATCGCGCCGTCTTCACCCAGTGCTACAGTGGGATACAGATTGTAATCCGCCCAGTCTTCGGCACCTTCGTAGTAGTAGATGGTGAATTCTTCATCGCATTGGTTACCACTTTCTTCAAACTGGGTACCGTCTTCTTCATTCTGCATATAGGGCTTGTTCCCTTCAAAGAGGACAGAAGGCAGGTTCCAGTTGTTGGACAGGGCATATTCACCCAACTCTTCCAGAGAAGCAGGAATGGTCAGCTCCCGGAGATTGCCGTTGTAGCTCAGACCGTGTTCCTTGATGATCCGCAGGGTTTCCGGCAAAACGATTTTTTTCAGATTCTCTGCAAAGTGTACCGCATAGAGATCCAGATCGGTTACGTCAAAGTTGTAGGTTACGTCACCGATTGTCTTTACCCCTTCGGGAACTTCATATTTGGTGAGATCGGATACAGCGGGATATGCGGTCAGTTCTGTGATTTTCCCGCCCTCGCCGAAGCAGTACAGTACACCGTATTCATCTGCCATGTAGGCAGTATTGCCGTCCTCCACAACATATTCTTCCACAGGGTTGCCTGCGAATACGTTGCCGATGATCAGGTTGGTGGCTGCAGATACCGACAACACCATACCGAACAACGTGCAACTGACGATGAGCGCCAAGCACAATGCCAAAGAAATAATACGTCTCATTTTTCTATCCCATCCTTTTACAGATTTCGTCCAATATATGATAACACACTTGCTCTGCTATTACTATACACGAAAA
>JAFZET010000041.1 GCA_017560565.1 Clostridia bacterium
AAAAATCCCCTTTCTAATTCGGTAGTATATATATCACTCTAAACTACAGAAATAGCAAGGGGTTTGCGGCAGATTTATGACATTCTACGATATGAACAAATCTGCTTCCTATCCAGTACCCATACCTCAGAACACCGGAATATCTTCATCCGGTCCGGCGGTAAGTTCATCATAGGTGTATGTCAGTCCGTCACGCTGAACAGAAACATTCTCACAGCCACCAACCTGTTCGATATACCGCTTCACGATCACATCGCAGAACTTCTCGTCCAGCTCAATCGTACGGCAGATCCGATCCGTCTGCTCACAGGCGATCAGCGTACTTCCGGAACCGCCGAAGGGATCAAGCACCACGGTATTGCTCATGGACGAATTCATAATCGGGTACGCCAGAAGCGGGATCGGCTTCATGGTTGGATGATCGCCGTTTTTCTTAGGCTTGTCGAACTCCCAGATCGTCGATTCTTTCCGACCGGTGTACCACAAATGCTTTCCTTTTTTCTTCCATCCGAACAGCACCGGTTCATGCTGCCACTGGTACGGCGAACGTCCGAGAACGAGGGACTGCTTCTTCCAGATGCAAGTACCGGACAGGTAGAATCCCGCATCGGAGAACGCCTTACGGAAGTTGAGTCCTTCGGTATCCGCATGGAAAACGAGATCGAAGCATCGTCTGCCATAAAATGCTCCATGTTCACGAACGCATTGAACAGAAATCCGTAAAATGCATCGTTCTCCATGTTATCGTTCTTGATTTTCCCGGCAGAGCCTTCGTAGTTGACATTGTACGGCGGGTCGGTGATGACGAGGTTCGCCTTGGTGTCACTCATAAGCATCTCATATGTATGCGGAAGTGTGCTGTCACCGCAGATCAGCCGGTGTCTTCCGAGCGTCCAGATGTCACCCGGCTTCGTGATGGTCGGTTTCTTTAGTTCGGATTCCACATCGAAGTCATCATCCTTGATCCCATCCTTCATGCTGTCCTTGAACAGATCATCAAGTTCGGCAGGCTCAAAACCGGTGAGAGACACATCGAAATCCGCACCCTGCAGATCGGTGATGAGCAGAGCCAGCTTTTCCTTATCCCATTCGCCGGAGATTTTGTTGAGGGCAATGTTGAGTGCTTTTTCCTTTTCTTCGGAAAGTTCCACCACAACACAGTCCACTTCGGTGATGCCCATATCGATGAGAACCTTGAGTCTCTGATGACCGCCGACTACTCGTCCGGTTGTCTTGTTCCAGATGACCGGTTCGACATATCCGAACTGCTCTATGGAGCGTTTCAGCTTTTCGTATTCGGCGTCACCTGGCTTCAAATCCTTGCGAGGGTTGTATTCCGCAGGCAGAAGATCCGCCGTATTCTTTTTCTCAATAATCATATCAGACCCCATTCCGCGAACTTCTCAAACCCGCCAATCGAGCGGATGTAGTCTCGCGCTGTTTCCACGATTTTTTCATACGCTACATTATTGATGCACTCGTCACCGATGGCACAGTATCGCTCAACAGTGCAATTGTATTCCTGCGCCTTGAGCCAGCAGTAGATGTTCACGCTGACGTCCGCTTTGGATAAATCCTTACCATGAAGACCTCCGCCCGTAACACTGTCAGCCATATCCGAGCCGAGCTTTCGGTTGGTTGCACCTGCATCCACATCAGTACCGCCTGTCCAATAACCGATGGGATTAACAACTGCATCGGGATAGTTTCCCTTCAGCTCATCCCCG
>JAFZET010000406.1 GCA_017560565.1 Clostridia bacterium
CAAGGCGTCCCTGGCCCGTGTCGGCGAGCTGCTGGACGCGGAAGTTGTGGTCAAGGACCGGGAAAATGTAGTGGAACTGACCGATGTGCAGGGCCAAATCGAGTTCCGGAACCTGACCTTCCGACATCCCGGCGCCGAATACGATGCCCTGACCGGTATCTCCTTCTCCATCAAAGCCGGAGAGCACGTGGGGATCATCGGGAAAACCGGTTCCGGAAAAACCACGCTTGTGGATCTGCTGCTCCGTACCTACAATGTGCCTGACGGTACCCTGTTCATGGACGGGCAGGATGTGAACGATATGCCCATCCGGACGGTACGGCAGTCCTGTGCCTATGTGCCGCAGGATAACTTCCTGTTCAGCGATACCATTGCCAATAATATCGCATTTGCCGCCGGTGACACAGACGGGGAAACCCTCAGAGAAGCTGCACGTATGGCGGACATTCACGACAACATCGAAACCTTTGCGGAAGGATACGAAACCATTCTGGGTGAACGGGGTGTGACCGTGTCCGGCGGGCAGAAACAGCGTATCTCTATTGCCAGAGCCCTGCTGAAAGACGCCGGAATTTTGATTCTGGACGATGCGGTATCGGCAGTGGATGTGAAAACCGAGAAGGTGATCCTTGCCAACCTCCGGAAAATCCGGGACAGCAAGACCACCATCCTGATCGCCCACCGTATCTCCACCATTGAAAGCATGGACAAAATCGTGTTCATCGATGATGGTCGGCTGATTGCTGTTGGGACCCATGCGGAACTGTATACCGGATGTGCCGCCTACCGCAATATGGTGGAGCTGCAGCGGCTGGACGATGAACAGAAACAGGGCGATTCTGCCGGAGAGGGGGGAACGGTAAATGTATGAATTTTTCCCTCTGATTGCTGTCGGTGCGGTTCTGGGGATCCTTTCGGTCATCTTCATCGCCGCCTATATGACCATCCGGAAACAGAAGGAAGCCATTGGTTTCGACCGGTACATGAAGGACAGCGAAATCACAAAACGGCTTCTGGCGTATGCAAAGCCCTACTGGAAGCAGTTTGCGGCGGTGCTGTGCGTGATGCTGTTCTCCATCGCCTATGATATCATCGCTCCCATTCTCATGGGGGATATCATTGAGATTCTCAAAGAGAATTTCGCCATGACAGAGCTTCTACGGCTGGTACTGATCTACGGTGCCATTCTGGTGGTTTCTCTGATCTGTACCTATGTGCAGGCGATCATCCTGCAGCGCACAGGGCAGAAGATCATCTCCAGAATCCGAGAAGATCTGTTTGCCCATATTGAAAGCCTGTCCCACAATCAGCTCCATTCCATCCCTGTGGGCAAACTGGTGACCCGTGTGACCAACGACACCGGTTCCATCTCCATGATGTTCACCAACCTGATCGTAAATCTGATCAAGAACTGCTTCATCATCATCGGGGTTCTGACAGCCATGCTCTGCCTGAACTTTATGCTGACGCTGATGGTGCTGTGCTTTGTACCGTTTATCGTGCTGTTTACATTTGTGTTCCGAAAATTCTCCCGGAAAGCCTACCGTAGGGTAAAGGACGGCACCACGGACATCAATACATTCCTGTCCGAGAATCTTTCCGGTATGAAGATCATCCAGATTTTCAACAGGGAAGAGTGCAAAAAGGCAGAATTTGATGCAAAAAACAAAGCACTGGGTAAATCCAAACAGAGCGAAATGCTGGTGTTCAGCATCTTCCGTCCTCTGGTTTATATGCTGTATATTGCCTCCGTGCTGTGCCTGCTGTATCTGGCTGGTCGGGGATATATCAGGGATTTCTCATTCTTCGGTCAGACCATTACCAGCGGTCTTGTGGTAACATTCTATTCCTACATCAACAAATTCTTCAACCCCATCCAAAGCCTTGCGGAACAGTTCAACTGGCTCCAGTCTGCCTTTGCATCGGCGGAGAAGATCTTCACCATCTTTGATATGGAACCGGAAGTCTGCGATGCACCGGATGCAGAAGAACTGGAAACCATGGAGGGTAGTATCGAATTCCGGGATGTATGGTTTGCCTATAAACCGGACGAATGGGTGCTGAAGGGTGTATCTTTTACGGTAAAAGCCGGGGAGACCGTGGCGTTTGTGGGATCTACCGGTTCCGGAAAAACCACGATCCTGTCCCTGTTGTGCCGGAATTACGACATTCAGAAAGGGCAGATTCTGGTGGACGGCAGGGATATCCGTACCATCCGGAAGGCTTCCCTGCGGAGGCATTTCGGACAGATGCTGCAGGATGTATTCCTGTTCTCCGGCACCATCCGTTCCAATATCCTGCTGGGGCTGGAGGGGGTATCGGATGAAGAGGTTATGGAAGCCTGCCGGTACGTGAATGCGGATCACTTCATTGATAAGCTGTCCGCCGGACTGGACGAGTCTGTGAGAGACCGGGGCAACAATTTCTCTGCCGGTCAGAGACAGCTGCTCTCTTTTGCCAGAACCATCATCCATAAACCGGCGGTCATGATCCTGGACGAAGCCACTGCCAACATCGATACGGAAACGGAACTGCTGATTCAGAATTCTCTGGAAAAGATGATGCATATCGGCACCATGCTGATGGTTGCCCACCGGCTTTCCACCATTCAGCACGCCGATAAGATTATTGTTCTGTCCCACGGAAAGATTCTGGAAGAAGGCAGTCACAGCCGGCTTCTGGAACAGAAAGGCCGATACTACGAACTGTACAGGATGCAGTTTGAAAAGGAAAAACTGAAAAAACAAAGTGTGTAAAGCAGAGAAGGGAGAAGCGATATGAGAGGCATGACAAGACGGGAACGGGAGATCACCGACAGAGAAGCGATTCTGGGGATTTTGGATCGTTCAAAAGTCGTGCACATCGGTCTGACGGATGGGGATGAACCGTATGTGGTTCCCATGAATTACGGGTATACCATGGACGAGGACGGCACCCTGAAGCTGTACCTGCACGGAGCCACACAGGGAAGAAAGCTGGACATGATGCGGAAAAATCCCAAGGTATTTTTGGAAATGGAATGTGACCTGCAGCCCTTTGCGGGAGACGTAGCCTGCCGGTACGGTCTGGCATACCAGTCCCTGATGGGCAGAGGACTGGCTGTGATTCTGGAGGAGCCGCAGGAGAAGATGGATGCCCTGTCCATTCTGATGAAAACCCAGACCGGCGGGGATTTCACATTCAACGAAAGGCTGGTCAAGGTGGTCAGTGTGATCCGGATCGATGTACTGGAATACACCGCCAAGGGCAGAGCAGTGCCGGAACGGGCGTCTGCGGAATAAGTGATCCTGAGAGAGGAACAGAAAAGCGGGAAAGTACGGTGGAGAGAGCGGAAAATGTGCTGTCAGCTATTGACATTTCGGCGAAAAAGCTGTATACTGTACAATGTATCCACACGATATATCATTTGTAAGCAGATAAAAATATCCAGATGTCAACAGGAGATAAAATATGAAAAGATTTCGTTTTCTTGCTGTAGTGCTTTCCGTACTTATGATTCTGACCTGTCAGGCAACAACTGTCGATGTGCAG
>JAFZET010000407.1 GCA_017560565.1 Clostridia bacterium
CCTGAAAGATACCATCAAAGGAAAAAAGCTGAACAAGATCCTCCTTCTCCCTCCGGACTATACCCGGATGTACAGCGGAGCGGGGAAGATCGTTGCCATGTACTGGGAACTCCTCCACGAAACCTGCCAGATCGACATCATGCCGGCACTGGGTACCCACGCCCCCATGACCGAAGAAGAATGCAAAGCCTTTTTCGGGGAAAACGTACCGTTTGAAAATATCATCGTACACCGCTGGAGAGACGATGTTGTGAAGATCGGCGAAGTCCCCGGCGAGTATGTTTCCGAAGTTTCCGAAGGGCTGGTGGACACTCCCATCGATGTGGAAGTGAACAAGCTTCTGCTGGATCCCTCCTATGACCTGATTATCTCCATCGGTCAGGTGGTTCCTCACGAAGTGGTGGGCATGGCCAACTATTCAAAGAACCTGTTCGTAGGCTGCGGCGGCTCCTCCATGATCAACTCCTCCCACATGCTGGGCGCCTTCTACGGCATGGAACGGATCATGGGCAAGGACTTCTCACCCGTGCGTAAAGTGTTCGACTATGCCCAGGAAAACTTCTGCAAGGATATGCCATTGCTGTTCGTGCTGACCTGCACCACCAACACCGGCGACAAGACCAATATCCACGGCATCTACACCGGTCGTGACAGAGCTACTTTTGAGAAAGCCGTTTCTCACAGCCAGCAGATCAACCTGATCCATGTGGACAAGCCTTTTGACAAGGTTGTGGTATATCTGGATCCCCGTGAATTCAAGAGCACATGGCTGGGCAACAAGGCGGTGTACCGTACCCGTATGGCAATCGCAGACGGCGGCGAGCTGATCGTGCTGGCGCCCGGCGTGGCAAGATTCGGGGAAGACGACGAAAACGACCGCCTGATCCGCAAGTACGGCTATGTGGGCAGAGAAAACGTGCTGCAGCTGGTGAAGGATCCCGAAAACGCCGACCTGAATGCCAACCTTTCCGTAGCGGCGCACCTGATCCACGGCTCCTCCGACGGACGTTTCAGCATCACCTATGCCACCGAAAAGGTGACAAAGGAAGAAGTGGAAGGGGTTGCCTTCAACTGGATGCCTTATGAAGAAGCCGCCAAGAAGTACGATCCCGCCGTTCTGACCGATGGTTATCACACCATCGACGGTGAAGAGATCTTCTATATCAGCAACCCCGCCCTGGGTCTGTGGAGCTACGACAAGAAGGAAGACTGACATGGAAAAAATCATTGACCTCCATACCCATACCGTATGTTCCGACGGTTCCATGACCCCTGCCGAGCTGGTACGCCATGCCAAAGCATCGGGACTTGCCGCCGTAGCCGTATCCGACCATGATACCGCTGACGGTGTAAAGGAAGCCATGGCTGTAGGGGCGGAAGTGGGCATCGAAGTGATTCCCGCTATCGAACTGTCTGCCATTTCCGATACGGAAACCCACATTCTCGGGTATTTCATCGATCCGGACGCCCCGGCACTGGTGCAGGCTGTGGACAACATCCGTGCCATCCGTACCCAGCGGATCGGGGAAACCTGCGAAATGCTGGAGAAGTACGATATCCATGTAACTCTGGACGAAGTCAAGGCCAAAGCGGGCGGCGGTATCCTGTGCCGTGCCCACATCGCCAAGCTGATGACGGAAAAGGGTTACAGCGAATCTCCGAAAGCCGCTTTCAACCAGTGGCTCAACGTGGGCTGCCCCTGCTACAGCGAATCTCAGGCTCTCACCGATACGGAAGCCGTGGAACTGATCCGTGCAGCCGGCGGTGATGCGTATCTGGCGCACCTGCACCTGACAAAGAAATCCGGAGAGGATCTGGATGCATTCGTAAAGCATCTGGTGGACGCAGGACTGACCGGTATCGAAGGCTACTACACCGACTATACGGATGAGATGGCGGAAACCTACCGGAATCTGGCGAAAAAATACAACCTGAAAATCTCCGGAGGCACCGACTTCCACGGCAGCTTCAAGCCCCATATTTCCATCGGCAGAGGACTCGGCGAAATGACTATCCCCTACAGCGTGCTGGAAGAAATGAAAAAGAGATAACATCCCAAAAACAAAACTACAAAACCCAAACATAAAGGAGAAAACCAAAATGAAAAAAGCGAACATCGGGCTGGTAGGTCTGGCTGTCATGGGTGAAAACCTGGTACTGAACATGGAATCCAAGGGATTCACCGTAGCAGTTTTCAACAGAACCACTGAAAAGGTTGCCAACTTTGTAAACGGCAGA
>JAFZET010000408.1 GCA_017560565.1 Clostridia bacterium
GGGAATTCCGGAAGGAACGGTAAAAAGTCGTCTGCATTATGCCAGAGAACGGCTCAGACTGTCCCGTGGAATCCCGCTGACGGACAGAAAGAAAGGACAAAAGAACATGAAAAACGAAAATACAAACGAATACACCCATGGATTTCCCGCAGAACTGCCGGAGATCACCATCGAAAAACTGCCGGACCCCTACGAGCCGGTGCGGTCAGTGGAGGAAAACTTCATCATCCCCCGGATCGGAGAGGAAAACAGCGAGGGTACTTACCGGTATCCGGCGAAGAAGCTGACGCTGGTTTCCACCTGCCGTGTCCCCAAAGCAGCCTGTATTCATGAAGTGGACGGGGTCAAGGTGGTCAGAGATACGTATAATGTACGGGCAGAAAAGCTGTACCGGAATGAAAAAGTGTGGTTTTCCCAGATGACAGAGGAATATATCCGGGAACTGGGCTGTCTCGACGAGCTGGAAGAAGACGACGAATATCCCACTTACCTCACCACATTTCTGGACGAAGGGTTCAATGACATCGTGAACGCAGAAGATCCGGCAAGAGGGATGCCTGTTCTGGTACGGGAAAATCCCATTGCGGCGGGAGAAGACGGATACCGGATGGAAAAGTACAATATCCGCTATACGACCGGAATGTACCGGCTCACCATCGGACAGCGCAGCTTCCGGGCGGTCGGGATCCTGCGGGTATTTTACCGCTCCTGTTCTGCCGTCATGAGCTTTGTTTCCCCGGAAGGACGGATGCTTCTGCTGCGGTGGTACGAAACGGAAGAATCCATCCGAAACTGTGACAATTATCCGGACAGCTGGATCGAAACCATCGACGGAAATGAGGTACTGACCGTCAATGGCATCCGCTACATCCATACAGAAGACCGGATCGGTGAGATCGTACTGTAAGACATTTTAGACCAAAAAAAATCTCAAAACCGGGTTGACAAAAGGGTGCTGATGGTGTATAATAATCAGGCAGGCATTTCTGAGACGACCGTGCCTGTCAGACATTGTCTGTTACGCAGAAGTACTCAAGAGGCCGAAGAGGCGCCCCTGCTAAGGGTGTAGGCCGGGTAACCGGCGCGAGAGTTCAAATCTCTCCTTCTGCGTGAATTTTAAGAAATCGAAATCCCCAGTAAATACCTTATTATTTAGGTATCGACTGGGGATTTCGGTGTTTTTTTGGGGAGTTGCGAAATGCACGAAAATGCTCAAAAAGGTACAAACAAGAGTGTCAAAAGTGTGTCAGGCGGATGGGTTACAGGTTGTTGATTATAACGTTGAGGCTGTCATTCAAACTGTACCAACCTTTTGTTATTCCACAAAAACATTTAACATTTTCCATAGAAACAATCCCAGCATAACCTTCCTCTACTGCTTTTTAATATCTTTCAAGAGTTTAATACATGTTACTTATAATCCGTTGACTAATAAGTAACGAGCAATATATAATAAAATATATTATTTATATTTATCAGTGGAGAATTGCTATGTTGAAACACGATGTTGGAAGCAGAATTAAATCCTTGCGAAATAAGATAGGTTTATCACAAGAAAAACTAGCATTAAAGGCAGAGTTAGACAGAACATATTTGGCTGGAATAGAATCTGGTAAGAGGAATGCAACATTGGATAGTATTGAGAAAATAATTGAGGCACTTGATATCTCTGTAAAAGATTTTTTCAATTTCGATAAAATATGTTGACTATAGGTAACA
>JAFZET010000409.1 GCA_017560565.1 Clostridia bacterium
CCGTTTCAAACCGGGAGAAGAAATTGCAACACTGGATGTTACCATAGAAAAGATCGGGATCCTGCTGTCGGGAATTGCCCATATTGAGGTTTCCGATGAAGACGGCATCTGTACCCGTGTGGGAGATCTGCGTGAAGGGGATGTGTTCGGAGAGCTGTTTTTCCTGCCCCATGAAGACCGGCTCTGCGTGGTGCAGGCGGACACGGACTGTCAGGTCATGTTTCTGGACTGGCGGCACGTGATCAGACCCTGTCCCCACTCCTGCGACCCTCACGCCAGACTGATTGCCAACCTGTTCCAGCTGGCGGCGGAAAAGACAAGACAGCTTTCTCTGTACACGGACATCCTATCCCAGCGGACGGTGCGTGCCAAACTGATCACCTATCTGGAAAGCTTGATCCGTGAGACCGGTTCCCGGACTGTCACCCTGCCCATGTCTCTGGCTGCGTTGTCGGAATATCTCTGCGTGGACCGGAGTGCCATGATGCGGGAACTGAAAAATATGAAGGAACAGGGGATTCTGGATGCGGACAGACGGGTGATTACCCTGAAGGTCTGATGCTTTTTTTGCCTGCATATACTGTCTGAAACGGATACCGGTTCTGCTGACGGCTGTCTGCGGGGAAATTTTTAAGAAATTTTTACGGAAGAGGGAACTTTTTCCGTTCTGCGGCGTCCTATACCTGAAAACGGTACGAATCCGACAAAATTCATACATTTTTAACATTTGTCGGACGACTGTGTGCTATACTATACGCAACTCTCTGAATCTTTATTAAGGAAGGTATATCAAATGAAGAAAACCCTCTCTCTGCTTCTGGCAGGGCTGATGGCTCTGTCCATGGCGGTTTCTGCAATGGCAATCACCGTAACGCCCGGTAATCAGGTGGCTCTGGAAACCATCTACGGCATCAACGGCAGCATCTACTATCCCATCGTAGGTCTGGATCCCGTTGACCCCGGTTTTTCCGTAACTCCCAACCCGGACGCACTGTACTGGTTCGGTAATGCGACCTGTCCCGTAAACAACTGCAATCAGAAATGCGAAGTGTATCTGCTTCCTGCTGAAACCACCAGCCTGCCCTATGCCTACTGCAAGTTCCACGGCTTCAATCTGGTGGATTTCAAGAATGTTACCATCCCCGGTGACACCGCAGACAAGACTTACAAAATCACCACCACTTCCTTTGCCGGCGGTTCCATCCTGCTGGACGGCAATGCCTGCATGGGTGAAAAGATCGTGAACAGAGGCGCTACTGTAAATGTTTCCGTCGTTCCCGAATACGGTTATATTACCGAAGCTGTTTATGTAAACGGTTACTATGTCGGGGATAAGGAAGTCTTCCAGCTGACCAACATTTACAGAGACTACTCCATCCGTGCCATCTTCCGTAAGGTGAATGTAAACAAGCCCTACACCATCACCGCTTCCGCTGAAGGCGAAGGCGGCGTATACGCTGTGGTAAACGGCAAGAGCATCGGTGCCATCTCCTCTCTGACCGGTACCTATGCCGACAAGGTAACTCTCCGCTTCACCCCCGTGAACAGCAACTACTATGTAGAAAATGTTGTCATCAACGGTGTAAGCAAGGGCAAAATCTCCACCTATGAAGTGGGTCGTATGCTCGCTGACATGACCGTTAAGGTTACTTTCGCATGGAACTGTCCCTTCACTGACGTTGCCAAGGAACACCTGGCCGCTGTGGAATATGTTTCCGAAATCGATGTAATGGGCTCTCCCAACAAGCACATCGACACCGACAAGTTCATGGGCAAGAACAGCGTGACCGTGCGTGCCATGGCCTGCTATCTGGCAGAACTGGCTGACGTTGACGACAAGCTGGAATCCGTGGCACAGCGTATCCAGTGGGCTGTTGACAACGGTCTGCTTGATGCCAAGGAAGATCAGTATGTAAAGACCACCTGGACCCGTGCCTGCGATATGCTGAACGCATTCGTACGTCTGCTGGAAAAGAACGGCAATCTGACCTTCAAGGCTCTGGAAAAGGCTGACACCGCTTATGCAGTAGCCAGTGCCATGAAGCTGGTGACCGAAGCTGCCTACAAGGCCAATGGTGCCATCACCCGTTACGACATGGCAGAAATCTGCTATGCTGTATCCCAGCTGGAAGTCAAGTAATTTCATATCCAACCGGAACGGCTTGCTGTGTGCAGGTCGTTCTTTTTTGGAGAAATGAAAAAACCGGCTTGCAATTCGGCAGGAAAATGGTATAATCTATGCAGAGAAGAATCTGTTTTCCAGAAAGAAAGGAAACTGTTATGAAAAATAGGAAACTGACCGGGATTCATCCGGCACTGGTAACGGCATTTGATGCAAACGGTGTGGATACCAAAGCCACCGGCAGACTGGTTGACAAGCTGCTCGGTGCCGGTGTGGACGGGATGTATATCGGCGGCTCCACCGGTGAGATGGTGCTCCAGTCCGTGGCGGAACGGAAGACCCTGTTGGAATGCGTGATCGAAGCGGCGGCAGGTCGTGGTGCCATGATCGCTCATGTGGGTGCCATGTCCACTGCCGATACACTGGAACTGGCCAGACACGCAAAGGCCGCCGGAGCAGACGCCGTTTCTTCCGTGACACCCCTGTATTACCGGTATACCTTCCGGGAAGTCAAGTATTACTATGAACGGATCGCAGAAGCGGCTGAACTGCCTGTGATTATCTACAACATTCCCGCACTGACCGGTCTGGTGCTGAACTTCGGACAGCTGAGCGAACTGCTTTCCATCCCCGGTGTGGGCGGTATGAAGTTCACCTCTTCCGACTTCTTCCAGCTGGAAAGACTGCGCACCGCTTTCCCGGATCATGTATTCTATAACGGTTCCGATGAAATGCTGCTGTCCGGTCTGGCTGCCGGTGCGGACGGCGGGATCGGCTCCACGTACAACTACCAGCCGAAGACCTTTGTGAATATCCGCAAAGCATTTCTGGCAAACGATATGCAGTCCGCCCGGAAGTACCAGACGGAAGCCAACCGTACCATTGAAGTGATCCTGCGCAACGGGGTTCTGGCTTCCACCAAGAAGCTGCTGGAACTGATGGGCATGGATGTAGGTCTGTGCCGGGAACCCTATATGCCTCTGACCGACGAAATGATCGCCGATCTGCAGGAAAATGTAATGCCCCTGCTGGATACGGACTGGCTCAGATAATTTTCCGAAGAAAAAGACCATCCTGTGACAGAACACATCGGTGTGAACTGCCGCAGGATGGTTTTCTGCTGTTTTTGTGTATGTATCCGGGAATCAGAACCGGATATATGCCCCCAGAGACTGGGAAGATTTTTCGGAATCGTAGGTCAGGTAGCCGGTTTTAATGGCTTCCATGAAGACTGCACCACGGAGATTGACACCGTTGGACAGGGCGAAATTCTGCTGGAACGGGTTGTCCTTCAGGAAATCCGGTACTTCTGCGGCAATCACACCACGACAGAAATCCGTATGGGACTGAACGAGGGCGATGGCCTCGGATTCCGGATCAGTCCAGGTTTTCTCCCAGACAGCGTAGTTAATCGGATCTGCTGCTTTCTTCTGTTCCAGAGTTTCCAGTCGAACCTGTCGATAAAATACGAACAGGGACGGTTTGTATGTTTCACCGTCTTTGACGATGTAGCCGGCATCTGTCAGGGCAGTGAGATGTTCAGAGGGGACAGTGGAAAGATCCTTTCCCAGACACACGGCTTCCAGTGTTTCCGTTTCAGCATAACTCAGGTGCAGAGGTGTACGGTTTCCGATGCCGTTCCAGTTGAATTTGAACTGACTGAAACAGATCGGACGTTTATTGCTGCTGTCCATGGCACCATGCTGTCCCA
>JAFZET010000410.1 GCA_017560565.1 Clostridia bacterium
GTATCTTCCGTCAGACTGTAGGACAGCCTGCCTGTTTCTTCCAGAAAACGGTGCTGGCGGCATAAAAACTGCTGTTTCTGTTTATAAAGCATAGATCCATCCCTCAGACTGTCCGGTTCAGAAATGTCATGCACATTCGCATGGATTCAGTATACATGAAATCATACGTGTATGCATGAAATGCTGAAAGATGCTGGCAGATTAAATGGATATATCCAAAAACTACATATAGTGTTTGTGGCGTTTGATGAATTCAATATATTGGTTTGATATTAAATCAATAGTATAATGTTTTATAATAAAATAACAAAGGCGGCAGAAAAATAAAGTAGTTTTATGAGGGCATATAAAAAAATTTGTGGATTTTCGGAAATTCTATTGTTTTTGACGATGAATATGGTATAATGTTATGAAGGAAACTGTATTTTCAGGCTGCAGACTTGCAGGATCATATAAGGAGGCAATTATGCTTTTTGAAAACGGTGACAGAATCGTATTTACAGGTGACTCTACAACGGATGCGGATCGCGGCAGACCGGTGGGTGAAGGACTCTGGGCCGGAACAGGAACCGGATATGTACGGCAGATCGAAAACATCCTGAATGTGGTCTATCCCGATAAACTGTTCTGGATCTCCAATACGGGATGCGGCGGCAATACCAGTCTGGATCTGCGGAACCGCTGGCAGAATGATGTAATGAACCTGAACCCGGACTGGGTCAGCGTGATGATCGGTATCAACGACATCTGGCGCCGGTTCGACTCTCCTGCCATCCGTTCCCTGCACGTATATGCAGCAGAATACAAACAGAACCTTTCGGAAATGATGGAACGTACACTGCCTGTGGTCAAGGGCATGGTACTGCTCTCTCCCTATTACATCGAATCCAACAGGGAAGACAGTATGCGCCAGGCAACGGATGAGTATGTAGCCATCTGCTCCGAAATTGCCAAAAAATACAATACGGTATTTGTAAATGTACAGCAGGCCTTTGACGAATATCTGGTGTACCGCCACTCCTCTTACGTTGCCTGGGACAGAGTACATCCCGGACCCGTGGGCAGTGCCATCATCGCCAGAGAATTCCTCAAGGCAGTAGGCATGGATCGTTCCTATATCTGAAAAAGGAGAACTGAATATGATCAAACTCGGATGCTGTGTACCCGGCGGATCTTTTATGCCGGAAGGTGTTGCGGAAGTACCCAAGTCTGCGGCAGAACAGCTGGCAGCAAAATGCCGGTATATTCTGGACTGCGGTTTTGACTTTACCGAATGCGGCGGTCTGATGCTGGCAACCCTGTCTGACGAAGAACTGGACTGGCTGGAAGCCGAAAACAATAAAAAATCCCTGGGACTGCGTGCCGTTAACAGCATTTTCTCTCCCCAGTATAAACTGGCATTCCCCGGTGAAAGCCGTGATGCCATCGCTGCTTATGTAAAGCGGCTTATTGATGTGCTGGCCCGGTTCGGAATCCGGTATGCGGTGTTCGGAAGCGGTGCCGCCCGTTCTGTACCGGAAGACATGGACAGGGAAGAAGGACTGCAGAATCTGCGGGAATTCATGAACTCTTTTGCCGATTACGGGGAAGAAAAGGGTGTAACACTGGTAATCGAGCCTCTGCGTGCCAGAGAAACCAATGTGTTCCGCACTGTGCCGGAAAGTGATGCGGAAGTAAAACAGCTGAACCGTGTCGGCGTCCGTCTGCTGGCAGATGCGTTCCACATGGCAGAAGAAGGAACGGAACCGGAAGCTGTGGAAAACTGTGAAGACCGTCTGCTCCACTGTCACATGGCGGAAGCTCCCGACCGTACCTGTCCCGGACAGCCCACCACCGGTGATATCACCTTCAACCAGCGTTTTGCCGCTTCTCTGATCCGTATGGGCTACGACGGCGGTGTTTCTGCTGAATGTTCTTACCCGGATTTCAAAAAGAATGTTCCCGAAATTCTTGACTATATGCGGAAGCTGTTTCCGCGGGAGGAAAACTGATATGTCTGTGATCTATAAAACCACAACAGCTCTGTACGAAGAACCCGTTTTCCTGCAGGCTGAAATCCCCGCCGGTGAAATGCCTCTCTGCGGTTTTTCCACTGCTGACGGACGTTATTTCCCCGCACAGGTGCTTCCCTGCGGAACGGTATGTATGATCGTTACAGCCAAAGCAGAGGAAGAAATCGAACTCTCCCCTGTGTATGGCAGCATGAACAGTGCCGTTTGTACAGTAGAAGAAAAGGACAGCCGGCTGACCATTACCATCGGCGGCAACCCTGTGGCAGGATACTGCTGGGACACCGCACTGAATAAGCCCTACTTCGGTCCCCTGACCGACGATGACGGCAATATGTTCACCCGTCTGGACTTCACCGCCAAGGAACATCCTCACCACCGCTCCATTTTTGTAGCTGTGGGCGATGTCAATGGCGTGGATCTGTGGAACGAACCGGCAGACTGCGGAATTATCCGCAATGAAAAGATTGAAAATGTAATCAGCGGTGCCGCTCTGACCTCCTTCACGGCAACAAACCTGTGGACGGATCATGACGGCAAGCCTCTGCTCCACGAAACCACCCGTTACACCATGTACAACCAGAGCCAGGACTGCCGTATGCTGGATATGGAAATCACCTTTACTGCCGACTGCGGCAAAGTGGAATTCGGTCCCACCAAGGAAGCCGGTCCTCTGGGAATCCGTATGCGGGATGAGCTCCGTGCTGATAAGGGTTCCGGTGTGATTACAAACTCCCGCGGCGGACACGGGGAAAGTGAATGCTGGAGCAAGGAAGCCGAATGGTGCGATTACGCAGGCAAAATTCACGAAGCATTCTTCGGTATCACCGTTTACGACCACAAGGATAATGAGCGGTATCCCACCACGTGGCACGTCCGTGACTACGGTCTGTTTGCCGCCAACAACCTCCACTTCAAAGGCGGTCTGA
>JAFZET010000411.1 GCA_017560565.1 Clostridia bacterium
CCATGCGGGGCAGCAGGGAAGGATAACAGTTGCCGCACTTGCCCAGTTCCGCCGCCATATCCGCACAGACCGCATCGATTCTGGGATCATCGGCGTGTTCCTTGTAGGAAACCAGCAGATCCAGTTCGGAATTCTCTTCGATTTCCACACCCAGCTCGTACAGACCCTTGATGGGTGCGTTGCAGGCGAAGAAGTCCTGGGGACGGGGACCGAAGGTGATGATCTTCAGATTCTTCACCCCGATGATGGCTCTTGCGATGGGGATAAACTCCCGGATGCGGTCAGCACATTCTTCTGCGTCTCCCACAGGGGATTCGGGAATGTAGGCACGGAGATGGCGCATGCCCAGATTGTAGGCGCAGTTGAGCATACCACAGTACGCATCTCCCCGACCGTTGATCAGGTCACCGTCCCCTTCTGCTGCGGCAATGTACATCACGGGACCGTCAAACTTCTGGCACAGCAGAGTTTCCGGGGTTTCGGGACCGAAGTTGCCCAGGAATACCACAAGCGCATTACATCCTGCGTTCTGAACATTTTCCAGAGCCGCAAGAGCGTCCTTTTCGTTTTCTACAGTGATGGGGCATTCGTACAGACCTTCTCCGTAAGCGGCGGCAATGGCCTGTCTGCGGGAGGTGGAAAGGGCAATGGGGAAGCAGTCACGGGATACGGCAATGATGCCGGGTTTGACTTCGGGAATGTTGAACATTATGGTATCTCCTTTGGATGATAGGATGTTTTGAGGCGGACAGTACCTTTTTATATGTATTGTATCGTTGGGTTCCGGTATCATTATAGCACAGGAATGCACAGGATGGAAGCATAACCGGCAGAATTTCAAAAAAAACTGCAAAAAAACGGCTTCCTCCGGAGAGAAAACCGTTTCCGTTGAACTATGATTTATACATCTGCCCACGGTTCAGCGCACACCGGTTCTGCCGATCCATTCGTCACGCAGGATGGAACAGGTACCAACAGAGACAAACTCACCTTTGACAAACATGGATTCTCTTGCCATGCCTTCGTAGGTCATACCAACTTTTTCCATGACCCGGCGGCTGGCGCTGTTGCCTGCCATATACCGTGCCTCGATCCGGTGAAGCCCCAGTTCCGTGAAACCGAACCGGAGTACGGCGGATACAGCTTCCGGGGCGATCCCTTTGCCCCACCAGGCGGGACTCAGAACGTATCCGATCTCCGCCGCATTGTGCTCTCCGTGGAACCGGGTGAAGCCGCAGGTGCCGATCATTTTTCCCTTGGAGAAGGGCTGACCGCTTTCCGAAGGATCTTTGACTACCACCGCCCAGTCGTAGAATTCTCCCAGACGGTAGCGGGACTGGATATACTGCAGATACTTGTAGGTATACGCTTCGCTGTCGTGCTCGTCCCAGAGCAGATACCGGGTCACGACAGACTGGGAGGCGTATTCGTACATATCTTTATAATCCGATTTCAGCATACGCCGCAGCATAAGACGCCGGGTATGCAGCACAGGCGGATCCCGGAAAATACGCTGAATCTCGTCACGGTTTACCACAGACGGCATCTCCTTTCCGGCACGGCACAGGTGCTTTTTTCAAAAAACAGAGTGTGTCGGTTTTATACATTGAACCGGAACAGCACTACGTCACCGTCCGCAATCACATAATCCTTACCTTCTGAACGAACCAGACCCTTTTCCTTGGCAGCAGTCATGGAACCGCAGGCTACCAGATCGTCAAAAGCCACGATTTCCGCACGGATGAAGCCTCTTTCAAAGTCGGAGTGGATCTTGCCTGCCGCCTGGGGAGCCTTGGTACCGTTGACGATGGTCCAGGCACGGACTTCCTTGGGACCGGCGGTCAGATAGCTGATGTAGCCCAGCAGAGCGTAACTTGCTTTGATGAGTCTGTCCAGCCCGCTTTCAGCAATGCCCATTTCTTCAAGAAACATAGCTTTTTCTTCCGGCTCCAGCTCGGCGATTTCCGCTTCGATGCCGGCACATACGGGGATTACCTGTGCCCCTTCCTTTTCGGCAAAGGCGCAGATGGTTTTGTAGAATTCGTTGTCAGCAGAAACTTCCGCAGCTTCGTCTTCGCTGACGTTGGCTACATAGATAACCGGCTTCATGGTCAGAAGGGTAACATCCTCCAGCAGAGCCAGTTCATCATCCGTAAATTCCAGAGAACGGGCGGTGGTACCTTCGTTCAGGGCGTCCAGGACTCTCTGGAACAGTTCCAGCTGACCGGCAAGGGTCTTGTCCCCCTTCATCAGCTTCTGCACCTTGTCGATCCGCTTCTCCAGCACTTCAATATCGGAGTAGATCAGCTCCAGATTGATGGTTTCCAGGTCACGTGCGGGATCCACACCGCCGTCCACGTGGATAATGTCGCCGTCTTCAAAGCAGCGCAGTACGTGTACCACGGCGTCTACGTCACGGATATGGGACAGGAACTTGTTGCCCAGACCTTCGCCCTTGGAGGCACCGCGCACAAGCCCTGCAATGTCCACAAATTCCACAACAGCAGGGGTGTACAGCTGGGGGTCATACATCTTTGCCAGCACATCCAGACGGGAGTCCGGCACCGTCACAACGCCCACGTTGGGATCGATGGTGCAGAAGGGATAGTTGGCGCTGGGAGCACCTGCCCCGGTCAGCGCATTGAAAAGGGTGGATTTGCCCACATTGGGCAGCCCGATGATACCAAGTTTCATAGTCTATATTTTCCTTTTGTTTTTATTATGTTATCAATACTTCATTATACACTATTTTTACCGGATTTGCAAGAGTTTGACGGGATTTTTACGGGAGCTTGTAAATGAACTGTTTTCTTTTGTCTGAAAACAAACCAGATAAAACAGTTTTAATATAGTGTCCATGTTCATAATTTAAATTTCAATCACTGCCCGTACATATTGTTTTCACATTGACAGGTTAAAATGATACAAAGAAATCTGCAGGGGAGGGAAGGCGTATAAGTACACCGAAATTCCGACACGAATATAAATATCCGATCACCTATGCGGACGGTGCTGTGCTGGCTGGCAGGCTGAGGACGGTGCTATCTCCCGATCCCCATGCGGGAAACGGCTGTTACACCATCCGCAGTCTTTACTTCGATGACTGGAAAAACAAAGCCCTTTTTGAAAAGCTGGACGGTACCGATCCGAGAGAAAAATTCCGGATCCGGATCTACAACG
>JAFZET010000412.1 GCA_017560565.1 Clostridia bacterium
GTCCATGGGCATCGACGAATGCTGGCTGGACGTAACCGCAAGCCGGGATCTGTTCGGCAGTGGGCGGGAAATTGCGGAAACCCTGCGCCGCGCTGTCAAAGCGGAAACGGGACTGACCATCTCCGTGGGCGTATCCTTCAACAAAATCTTCGCCAAGCTGGGGTCGGACATGAAAAAACCGGACGCCGTCACGGAGATTCCCTATGACAGCTTCCGGGAGATCGTATGGCCCCTGCCGGCCTATGAGATGCTGGGCGTGGGGATGAAAACCTATAAGAAAATCTACTATCGCGGCTGCCGCACCATCGGGGACATCGCCAACATGAAGGTGGAATATCTGGAATCCTGGCTGGGCAAAATGGGAAAAGTGCTGTGGGTATACGCCAACGGACTGGATACCACCCGGGTACTGTGGCAGGGGGAAGCCGATCCCATCAAATCCATCGGTCACGGCACCACCACCGTCCGTGATCTGGTCAACCAGACGGAAGTTCGGTATGTACTGGAGGAGCTGGCGGAAGAAGTGGGTACAAAGCTCCGCTCCCACAGACTCAGCGCAGGCGGTATCTCCGTGCAGGTGCGGGAGAACGACATGACCGTCCGGGAATACCAGTGTCAGCTGCCCCACAGAACCCAGCTGTCCCGAGAGCTTGCCGGAGAAGCGGCCATGCTGTTTGCCCGGAAGCACACCTGGCGCCTGCCCCTCCGCTCCGTGACCATCCGTGCCATCGGCATTGACCGGGAAAATACCCCGGAACAGCTGGATCTGTTCACGGATCACCGGAAACGGGACAGACTTCTGTCCCTGGAATCCGCTATGGACGAAATCCGGGAGCGGTACGGAACCCATGCGGTCACAAACGGCGGATATCTGGCCGTAGGAAAGCTGTCCGACAAGCGGATCGGCTATTCCCTGCAGGATGTGCAGAGAACGCAGTAAGGAGGAGAACCATGTGCGGAAGATATCAGGCCTGGATCGAAGACGAAGAGCTGGCGGCCATTATAGAGCGGGAGAAAAAAGGAAACGCCTCCCGGTATCTGATGCGGGGAGAAGTGTTTCCGGGGGATGATATTCCCGTCCTGTACGGCGACGGTTATTTTCTGCGTGCAAAAATCGTGAAGTGGGGATATCCCATGACGGAGACCCGTGGGAGTCGTCCCGTCAGCCTGACACTGGCAGGTGCGCTGGCAGATCCCTCTGAGCTGGCACCGGAACCGAAGCACCGTACCGGTCTGGTAATCAATGCCCGCTCGGAAACGGCTATGGACAAGCGTTTTTTCCGGGAAGATGTCATCAACCGTCGGGTAGCAATCCCCACCTCCGGCTATTACGAATGGTCACCGGACAGACAGAAATACCACATCGGCACAGGGCTTGTCTATCTGGCAGGCATGACCCACATTTTCGGAGAAACCGAGCACGCCATCATTCTGACTACCCGTCCCACTCTGTCCATAGAGGCGATCCACGACCGGATGCCCCTGGTTCTGGGACAGCATGAGGTAGAAAACTGGCTGTATGACGATTATTTCAGCCGGGAAAAACTGAAAAAAGGCAACAGCTGTATTCTGGAAGCCATTGCCATATAAACAGAATCGATAAAACCGGAACAGGGCTCATTTCCCCTAAAAAAGGAAGATAAGCCCTGTTTTGCTGTTTCAGAACACTGCCGACGGACAGTACATTACTTTACGGTATATTCGCAGGTATCCAGATCCGCTTCGATGACCGTGCCGTCCGCCCAGGTGGTACGCTGTTTCCGGTAGTCGCCGTCGATGAATTCATGCTTCACCATCTGCTGCAGTGCCAGTTTCCCGGCAAGGGCACAGGCTTCCTTTACATCGGCTACGGTTTCCCTGTCGGCCATAATGGAGCAGTATACCGGATTGCCGTTGAGGATGGCGTACAGATAGGGAGAGTCGGTTCCAGGAATGCCCCAGCCGCCTCTTGTGGCTTTATTGCCGATCCACGGGATCACCACGCAGTCATGGTACACCAGATTGTACAGCGGAATCGGTACACCTACCGCCTCCGCAGTGGAAGACCCCAGATTGCTGGTGAAGAAAGGCGCATGATGGCAGAGAACCTGGGATTTCATCATGCAGCCGAGAGTTTCCTCAGAACTGGGAATGATACCAAGGGAGGTAAGAATGTTCAGACACTCGTTCCGGGCGTCGGCGCACTGCTTCCGGGTCATGGGATGCTCTGGATTGAAGCATTCGTCCAGACTGACCACGGAGAATACGTCCAGATAGGAGCCTTCGATCACGATGCCCAGTTTTATAAACTCGTTATAGTTCCGGCGTACATATTCCGGCGCCAGAGTGGCGCAGAGGAAGGAGTGGGGACCGCCGTACCAGACGGAGCAGAAGGGATGACTGCCGTCGATGTTTTCGATGGCATTGTTCATATCAAAGGAAGGCGCATCGTAATAGTAGTCCCGGTACTGGTCGTGAATGCCGAAGATATACCCCAGCTCTCTTGCGGTATCGGAAAGATGCTTCATGCCCTCAGCGCCCCCTGCGGCTTCATGAGGCGGAAACGGATCGGGATGGAGATTGTCGTACCCGTGGTTTCCCCAGCCGTCCAGGTGGATGTATGCTTCTTCCAGACCGTTTTCCCGCAGAGCGCGGAGCTGTTCGGCACGGGTATAGAAAGAGGTATGGTGATCGTTATGTGCCGGATCGTCTTTGACATAATAATCGGATTCCGGAGAAATGTGTACGGCGATTCCCTCATGGATAATCGGTACGCCCAGCAGACGCTTGACGGCAGCATTCTTTGCGCATTTTTCCGCCAGCGTATACAGTTCGCCCCGTTCGCTGAGATATTGCCGGTAGCTGCGGGCGAAATGGTTGTAGTCACAGTGTTCCATGAACCGGTACAGCATCTTCCGGGGATAGGCCATGTACCCGAGAGAGGTACGGAACAGAGGCTCCACGTTTTCTTCACGGAGCTTGTACTTGGCGTCGTAGGGGGTGTCATAGATGGCAAGATAGCCGGAGTCCTCTCTGACCTGACCGTACATGGGCATATAAGCGTCCCGCTCGTAGATGGTGCCGTCCCAGATTTTTATGGGGGAACCGGCGGGAATCAAGGTGCCCTGCATCCGGGGCAGTACCGTATAGCCGTGACCGGGCATGGTTCCGTTGAAATCCACGGCGGCAGGAAAGGATACAAACTGTACCTGTCCGCGGGTGTCCCCTTCCAGACGGTTTACGAAGTACAGATCATCTCCCCCGTCACGGTTATCTTCGATGTATACCAGTGTGTGCAGGATCAGACCGCAGGAGAGAGTGTAGTCCGCACCGTAGCCGTGCCATGTGCCGGTTTTCCGTTCGGCGGCAGTGCACTGCGCTTCGTCCAGATAGTATACGGAGCCGTCGGTCAGTTCCACATAGGGTCTGCCGGACATGGTCCACACAGCGCCGCCGGTCAGCGTGATGGTAAATACGGCCTTTTTTTCGTCAGCCGTTACGGTAATGCGCTTGCCTTGGATGGTAAACATAAGTCGGTCTCCTTTCGGGTGGTATGTAATTTGCTGTTTTGGATTAAGTAAACGCTGATTTTAAGGTTGTTTTTGCCCCAAAAGTCCATAAATCCAAGCCTTTTCGGGCAAAAACCCGAGTTATTCAGCGTTAACTTCGTCGGAATACTTCCGGGGATTACGCCTGTGTTACAGTGTATTCACAGCTGTCCATGTCCACTTCGATGACAGTACCGTCTTCCCAGACAGTACGCTGACGGCGGTATGTATCGTCCAGGAATTCGTGGCGGATCATACGCTGCTTTGCCAGCTTTCCGGCAAGGGCACAGGCTTCCTTTACTTCTTCGATCAGCCCGCTGTCTGCCGTAATGGGACAGTATACCGGGTTGCCGTTGAGGATCCCGTGCATATACGGCGCATCGGCACCGGGAATGCCCCAGCCGCCCCGCTGTTTTCTGCCGTGCCCCAGCCACGGAATCACGATGCAGTCATGGTACACCAGATTCAGCAGGGGGAAATGGATGCCCACGGAAGCGGATTCTCTGGAGCGCCAGTTGGCGGTATAATAGGGCGCATGATGGCACAGCACCAGGGAAGGTACCATACAGCCCAGCACTTCCTCGGAACTGGGAATGATGCCTCTGGCGGTCAGAA
>JAFZET010000413.1 GCA_017560565.1 Clostridia bacterium
AATCTTGTGTATTTCGTTACCCAAAGCAATGTATGATGATGTATGCAATAGGTTCTGTCTGTCACATTTTCTTTTCCGTCAACAAGACTCTTGGCATGAAAATATTCATCAGGATACACACAAATTCCACCTTGCAGATTCTGCATCCTGTTGGAGACCTGATAACCATATTTTCCCAATACGTCCTGAAGCCAGATATTATTTACCGTAGTATTGAAGGTACCATTTTCCTTGATAAACTTCATATTGTTGTAAATATCCAGCATTTCGTTAAAAAAACAATGATCTGGTTCTGCAGCCATAAAAGCAGTCAGGCTTCCGCAGTCATCGGTACCCAATATTACATTTTTATGCAATATATCATCAAATGGCTTAAGTACCTCAATATCGGTATCCAGATAAATCCCTCCATATTTACTGAGCACATACAACCTTACATAATCAGAAACAAATGCATATTTTTTCTGACTATATGCTTCCTTCACAAAAGGGCAGATATCCAGATCAAAATTATCTTCGTTCCAGATCTGAATAGTATATCCCACCAGTTTCTTATCCCATGTAGACATACAATACTTGATTTTCTCAGAATATTCACCTTTACCAAACCAACAATAATGTATAGTTTTCGGAATCATACAACCACCTTATTTTCCAATGTTTATCCGTATTATCGTTTCCTTAACCACCTGTTTCTTATCAAACAGCTCTTCCATACGTTTTCTTCCGGCAAGCCCCATATTTTTCCGCTCCTCATAAGACAGTTCACAGAATCGCTTCATAGCCTGATACAGGGACTCCGCATCTTTCACATGACACAGGTATCCGCTGATACCGTCCTCCACCGCTTCCATACAGCCGTGGACATCGCTTGTGATCAGCGGACGCCCGGTGGCTGCGCCTTCCAACAGGACATTGGACATCCCTTCGTGCCAGCTGGGCAGAACGACACAATGGGCATTTGCATAAAAGAGTTTTACGTTCTGCTGATATCCGTGGAACCGGATCACACCATCCTTCACCAGTTTTTCGATTCGTACCTGGTAGGATTCCTCGAACATCCCTACCATTTCACAGACCACCCGATCTCCGTATTCCGCCTTCAAACGATGCACAGCCGCAAACAGCTCGTCCACGCCTTTTTCCTGCATGATCCGCCCCACGAACAGGAATCGCAAAGGTTCCTCCATGGGGTAAGGCGCACAGGCGTATTCATCCGTATCGATTCCTGCGCCGTGGAGGACACAGGTTTTCTCCTTTTTCACCACACCGGCGTGCAGCAGTACATCCCGGTTTCCTTCATTTTCAAAGAATACCGTTTCCGCTTTCTGTATACCGGTTCTGTACATGGCGAAAACCAGCTTCTGCAGAAGACCGCCGCCTTCCACCGCAGATCCCAGTCCGGTGATATTGACCGCACAGGGGATCTTTGCCAGCCGGCAGGCAAATCCCCCATAGATGTTGGGTTTGATGGTATAGGTGATCACCAGATCCGGTTTCACTGATTTCAGCATTTTCCGGTACTGGCGGTACAGATGCATATCCTTCAATGGATTCATCCCACGCCGTTCCAGTACCGTATCCACAAACTTACAGCCCAGTTTTTCCAGTTCCGGAACCAGATCACCATACGGCAGAGATATGTATACTTCATTCCCGCTGCGGATCAGCTCTTCCAGCAAAGCCTTACGGAATTTGTACAGACCGATATCGTAATTTGCCAGTACA
This sequence comes from Clostridia bacterium, assembly GCA_017560565.1. Taxonomy (GTDB): domain Bacteria; phylum Bacillota; class Clostridia; order Oscillospirales; family CAG-272; genus UMGS1696. The sequence continues at coordinate 1,729 of JAFZET010000413.1, forward strand.
AGAATTTTTTTATTGCTTATGTGCCGGAATTCCGACATACACACCACACTCCGTTATACTCTTTACCACGGCAGCACCGGC
>JAFZET010000414.1 GCA_017560565.1 Clostridia bacterium
AATCCTCACGCTTCCAGGCTGCGTCATACAAAACATATTCCGTTTCGTATGCATTGCTTTCCACACGGACAGATGCACCGGCATACTGTGTATGAATATCCGAAAGCTCCAGTCCGCTGCAGGTAAGCTGGATGTATTTCGCGCGATCTCTGCCGGGGGGCGAAAATGATATTGCTGTACCGAAATACGACATCTTCCGCCTCTGACGGGATTTCTGCAGGAAAATACTCCATTCCCGGCAGATCCTTGTGAAACCGGTATACCCGGGGATAATATGCCGGGTTTTCCGATGTCTATGATACAAAGCCGAGACCGATCCAGAAGAATAAACAGGTCAGAAATATCGGTACGGCAAGAATACCGCCGATCCCGGCAGTTACGGAACTGTATTTCCAGCATATCTCCAGCCATGTCAGAATTCCGTACAGAACTGCCGGCAGAAACAGAAGGAGAAGAAGGTGGTACGGCGGCGTGGGATTTCTCCATGTGGATATAAAGAAAGCAAGCACAAAACAGAGAATCGCCGCAAGCATGATCCAGAAAGAAACGGTATCCTTAAACTTTGAAAACCAGTTTTTCATGGTATTGCCTCTGATACAGTATATCTTACAGGGAACATACCACACAAAATGCTGTAAGTCAATATAAAATCATCGAAAATCAATATGAATGACAAAAAGAGAAACCGGTATAACCCGATTTCTGCTTGAGACTATTTTCCTGCTTTCTTCTCTGCCCGGAGCCGTGTACGTATTTTCAGAATGTCCTTCACCATACGCACGCTGTCCCGCACCAGACGGATCTTGGATTCCCTGTGGTTGATGATCTTAACCGGCATTTCCCGGATCACAGCACCCCTGTCCATGGCACGGAGCAGGATCTCGATATCAAACGCCCAGCCCCATGTACCGTTTTCGGCAAACACAGCCTGACCGATCTCCCGCCGGAATCCCTTGAATCCGCACTGGGAATCCGACAGATGGAATCCGGCAACCAGACAAAGCACCCTGATATACGCTTTGGAAGCCAGCTTCCGCAGGAAAGTGTATCCGGCATATCCGTCCGCATGAAGATTCCGGGAACCGATGAGCACATCACAGCCGGTTTCCTGCCAAAGCGCCACTGCTTCGCCGATCACATCCACGCCGTATGCCAGATCACAGTCGGTATACAGCACAAAATCCCCGGATGCTTCAGCCATGGCAATGGTGATGGCATGCCCCTTTCCGTAGTTTCTGTCCGCTTCCACAACGGAAACAGAACCATGGGAAAGGGAAGTATCAGCGGCAAAAGTACAGACCCTGTCGCCGCAGTCGTCGCGGGAACCGTCGTTTGAGAACAGAACTTCATAGGTATTTCCGGTTTCCGCTGCCCAGTTCTCCAGATATCCGGTCAGTATCCCCGCTGTATCCGAAACGATGGCGGATTCATTGAACATGGGTATGATAATTGTCAGCTTCATACCGCACTCCTCCTGTAAACCCTGAGTTCCGTTTCCACCGTAACGGTCAGCGAATTCTCGGCATACAGCCGTTCTCTGCCTTCTGTGGTGGTCTTATAGTAAAAAGGCGTCATCATAAACAGATTCCGGATAGTATCGGGATCCGGAAGAAGCACCGTGTACCGTACCGTCTCACGGTCGGCAAGGGTGAAGCCTTCGTATTCGGGCTCCTTTTCCGTATAGTGAACATCGGTGTACAGAAGCTGCCGCATTTCGTTCAGATGTTCTTTGCCGGAGGCCGCAGTCAAAAGGATCCCGTCAGACCGAAGCAGACGAAGATTTTCTTCCGCCGCCACCGGTGCAAACATACTGACAACTGCGGAAAGGGAAGCATCTGCCAGCGGAAGGGAAAACAGATTCCCCGGAAAAAAGTATGTCTGCAGATCTGCTTCCGTTCCGATGTCGCAGCAGATACCATGCTGTCGGGCGTTTTTCATCCCGGCGGCGGCACCGTATTTGGAGGCATCAAATCCTACTGTCAGAAGCCTGTCAAAGCCGCCCTCTGCCAGTTTTTGCGTATAGCGCAGAGTATGCCAGCCCTCCCCGCAGCCGCTGTCGCAGAGGATTGTCTCGCCCGCCGGCAGGTGTCGGGCAAGGAGTGCGGCGATTCCGTCAGAAATGGGGGCATAATAACCGCCTGCCAGAAATTCCCGTCTGGCACGGAGCATATCTTTCTCATCCCCTGTCCGGGCATTTTTTCCTTTGCCGGGGGGGAGAAGATTCACATATCCTTCTTTGGCCAGATCAAAGCAGTGTCCGCGGCTGCAGCGCAGGGTTCTGCCCTCTCTGGCAAGCATCTCCCGGCACAGAGGGCAGCGCAGTATGTTCAGTACATTCATAAGTCAGTTTCCGTTTTTGTAAGTTCAGTCCACAATGTAATCCACCAGCTTGGCGTGAAGTGCATACCGCTGGGTGGCGGCACCGTTGGTACAGGTGGAAAGCGTAATGATCCTGTCGCTTTTGGTAAATTCCAGATCCTTCACCTTTTCGGCATCTCCTTTGATCTTGTCCGTAAAATTCTTGAAATCCTGGAAGGAAGTGAAGCCGGTTTTGAAATAGTTGTTGGCTTCATGGCTTTCATAGATGGCGAAGGGTTCGTATACAAACATACCGTCAAAGGTATAAATCACGATTTTTGTGTTGTTGAAGTATTCGTCTTCAAAAAATTTGGTCACATCATGGAACATGGCGCCGGAGGTGATATTATGGGCATAAAACACCGTGTTGTAATTTCTGGTGATGGAGGTACTGCAGCGGTAATCTGCAAACACGGAACCGATGGGCAGATAGTCACCGGTGAAGGCGTGATCCAGATAATAGTCGTTGTCTTCCCCCTGCACAATGGGATAATTGATATGGGTGCCTTCCACGGAGATCCAGCCGTACGTATCGTCGTTTTTGACAGCCAGAGCCTGCAGCTGTGCACGGATCCGCTGAAGCTCTTCTGAGAATTCGTTCTTTTCTTCGATGACAATAGCAGGTTCTCCCGCTTCGATCCTGGCAATGGTGTCGGTCATGTTGGAAAGACCGGCAGAACCCTTGTCCTTGGTGAGCCCGACGGCTTCTCCTTCCGCTTCCCCGAAAGGATCGGAAAAATCAATCCCGCTGACAAGAAACTCGCTGGCAAGCTGGTCGTAGATCTCCTCACCCTTTTCTCTGGCGATCAGATTCTGCACCAGCATGGTACAGCTGACAATAAACGCCGCAGCGGAGGTATAGAAAACGACAGTGCGAAGAAATTCTGCCGGTGTTTTCCGGCGCTTGGCAAGAGCGGAACAGAGAGGGACATCTTCTTCTGTCAGCTGTTCCAGCGAGTTGAGAAATTCACCGCTCCGGTAATCTTCCGGTTCGGCAAAATCCAGTTCCAGAGCGGACTCTTCATCCGTCGGTTCCCGGCGCAGAAAAGCATCTATCGAGCTGACAATATGGTTTAATAAATTCATGTTTACCTCAGTATCGGAGTAAAGCTGTTAGTACACCATATATTATAAACAAATCTGTCCCGAAAACAAGAGGTTTGCAGGTTTTTTATCCATTTGGTCAATCTCTTTTAACAAATTCAAAGCGGCAGGAGGAAATGCTTTTTGATTTCCGGTAAAATTCAGAAAGAAAACACATAGTATGCTTGCAAAAACAGATACTTGGGAGTATAATAAAGAGACTGCCTGGAATTACCGCTTGTCAACGGATGCGTGAAGTGTTACAATATTAAAAAATACCGCCATGCAGGAGGAAGTATGACAAAAAGGCAGTTTGAAAAACAGTTTGCCGCACTGACGCGATGTATTTTTACAGCGGTTACGGCGGAAGCAGCAATTCTTCTGACTACCCTGTCGAAGCCCATAGAGAGTTTTGCGGAAGCCGGATTTTACCGCAGCATACCGGAGTGTCTGGAATATCTGAACGCCGGTATACTTCTGTATCTGCTGTGTGCCGCCGCCGCATCTGCCGCATGGAATCAGTCACGTACATAAAAACTGACCGGAAAGGAGCGCAGCCATGTACCAGAAGTTTCTCACATACCTGCAGGAAACCGGCATGACCGCTCTGCTTCGGAAAAAAGGTGCTGTCCTTGCGGCGTATTCCGGAGGTGCGGATTCCACTTTGCTGATGCACTGGCTCAGTCAGTACTGCGGGGAGCAGAGAATTGCACTGTATGCCGCACACCTGCATCATGGGATCCGCAGCATGGAAGCTGACCGGGATATGGCTCACTGCCAAAGAACTGCCGCCTCTCTGGGGATCCCTCTGTATACTGCCAGAGCCGATGTCCCGTCTCTTGCGGCAGAACGGTCCATGGGGCTGGAAGAATGCGCCAGAGCGGAACGGTACGCTTTTTTTGATTCGGTTTGCCGGGATCTGGGAATGCCGGAAATGCCGGTCGCCACGGCTCACAACGGTGACGATCAGACAGAAACGGTACTCTTCCGGATGCTGCGGGGAAGCGGGCTTGCCGGAATGACCGGTATCGCTCCCATCCGTGACGGAAGATACATCCGTCCGCTCCTTACATTCAGCGGAGACTCCATCCGGCAGATCTGTCAGACGGAAAACTACGCATACGTGGAGGACAGTACCAATACGGATACTGCCTACACAAGAAACTATATCCGGCATGAGATACTGCCGAAACTGCGGCGTCTCCATCCCCGCCCGGAAGAATCTGTGAGCCGGATGACAGAGCTGCTGGCGGCGGATCAGGAATATCTGGAAGCAGAAGCGGGAAAACAGTATGCAATATTCCGACGCGGAAAGGGAATCCTTGCAAGAGAGGCATTGTACCGGATGCATCCTTCCATAGCAACTCGAATACTCCGTCTGGCTTATGAAGAATGGATACCGGACGGCAGTATGACGAAAGAACAGACAGAAGATGTTCTCAGGGCTGCAGCAGGTGAGGAGAACGTGATTCACCGGTTTACACTGGCAGGCGGAATCACAGCGGAGATTCGTCCGGATACGATCTGTTTTGCCAAAACGATCAGGACAACCGGAACCGAAGAAAAGCCTGAAGAAACATTCCGATGCCTTACAGTGCCGTACATAGCACCCGGTGAGTCCGTAGTGCTGGATTGGGGATCGGACAAAATCCTCCTGTCCAGAGAAAGTTTCTGCCGGATACCGGAAAACTTTGAAAATATTTACAATTTATCAATACAACAGACCATCAATTTTGCTACAATAAAGGGTGTACTGTGTTTGCGGACACGAAAAGCCGGGGATACTGTTCTTTATCATGGTATGCACCGGAAACTCCGCAGACTGCAGAGCGAATTTCACATTCTGCCTGGAATACGGGATACCATGCCCCTGCTGACTGATGAGGAAGAGATCCTTTGGGGATGGGGACTGGAACCCTGTGACAAGGTACGGCAGACTGACGCTGCGGACAATCTGCTGCATATCTGCTGTTTTTGTCCGGCTCCTTCAGGGGAGGAAAGCCGGTAAAATGACAATAGAAATGGGAGGTTCTTATGGAACGGAAAACTGACCTTGACAAGGATATGGCTAAGATACTGATAACGGCTGAGGAGATTGAAGCCATTACCGAAAGACTCGCTGACCAGATAGACCATGACTACCGTGGATCCGGCAAGAAACTGCTGCTTCTGGGGATTCTGAAAGGCAGTGTTGTCTTCATGGGTGAACTGATGAAGAAAATGACTCTGCCTGTGGAAATCGATTTCATGAAGGTTTCCTCCTACGGCGCAGGTACTTCCACCAGCGGTCGTATCAAGATCCTTCTGGATATCCACAGAAATGATCTGTCTGAAACCGATATCATTATTGTGGAAGACATCATCGACAGCGGAAGAACCCTTTCCTATCTGAAGGAATATCTGGAGCTGGGCGGTGCCCATTCCGTACGTACCTGTACTATGCTTGACAAGCCTTCCCGCAGAGAAGTGGATTTCACCCCCGACTATCGCGGCATGGAAATTCCGGACGAGTTTGTTGTCGGATATGGTCTGGATTATGCGGAACAGTATCGTGCTCTGCCGTATGTGGGCATTCTGAAGCCGGAAGTTTATAAGAAATAATAATCCCCGGAATACATACAGCCATTGGATTTGGGAGATAGAATGAAGAACAGCTTAAAAATTGCTATATTTTATATTGTGCTCATCGGGATTCTGATCGTAGCCACCGCCTCGCTCTGGGGCAACATCCCGGAGGAAAATCTGGTGTTTTCCCAGGTAGTGGAAATGTTCCGGGATGAACGTGTACGTCAGTTTGAGGTGGATGAGGACAACAACCTGACCATGCTGGTTCGTGTGACTATGAACGACGGGACAGCCGGAGAGGCTTATGTCACGTACCAGCTCCGGGATCTGAACCTGTTCCTTGATGAACTGGGAGAGACCATCCGTGAGCAGCATGATGCGGGTATTATCGAAGCGTACGACTATCCGCCGCCGTACGAGATTCCCTGGTGGGTGTCCCTGCTGCCGTATGCCATCGTCATCATTCTGATGATTGCCATGTGGATGTTTGTGGTCAACCAGGCAACCGGCGGCAAAGGTTCCAAGATCAATTCTGTGGGACGTGCCAAGGCAAAACTGGTCACTGCAGACAAAGCCAAGGTGTATTTCAAGGATGTAGCCGGTGCGGATGAGGAAAAAGCCGAACTGGAAGAAATTGTTGAATTCCTGCGCAATCCGGAGTACTTTACAAAGCTGGGTGCCAAGATTCCTCACGGCGTGCTGCTGGTGGGTCCTCCCGGTACCGGTAAAACCCTGATCGCCAAAGCCGTGGCAGGAGAAGCCGGTGTACCGTTCTACTCCATCTCCGGTTCTGATTTTGTAGAAATGTACGTTGGTGTGGGTGCTTCCCGTGTCCGCGACCTGTTTGATACCGCAAAGAAGAACCCCGCAGCCATTATTTTCATCGATGAAATTGATGCTGTCGGTCGTCACAGAGGTGCAGGGCTTGGCGGCGGGCATGACGAGAGAGAACAGACCCTGAACCAGATCCTTGTGGAAATGGACGGGTTTGGTTCCAGTGAAGGTGTGATTGTCATGGCAGCTACCAACCGTCCTGACATCCTGGACCCCGCACTGCTCAGACCCGGTCGTTTTGACCGTCAGATCACAATGAATGCCCCGGATGTCAAGGGGCGTGAAGATATCCTCAAGGTACACGCAAAGAACAAACCCTTTGAAGCAGATGTGGATCTTTCCGTGATCGCCAAGACTACCGTTGGTTTTACCGGTGCGGAACTTGCCAACCTGCTGAACGAAGCCGCACTGCTGGCTGCCAGAAAGGGTAAGCACCTCATCGGCATGAACGATCTGGAAGAAGCCATGATCAAGGTCATTGTCGGTCCCGCCAAAAAATCGCGCGTGATCTCCGAAGCGGAAAAGAAGCTCACCGCATACCACGAAGCCGGTCACGCCGTAACCACCTGGGTGCGTCAGAAAGACGAACCGGTTCACCAGATCTCTATCATTCCTGCCGGCAGAGCGGGGGGGTATACGCTTTCCTTCCCCAAGGAAGACAAGTCGTATATGTCCCGCAGCGCTATGCAGGATGAGATCATCACCCTGCTGGGTGGTCGTGTGGCAGAGCATCTGATCCTGGGAGACATCTCCACCGGTGCTTCCAATGATATCCAGAGAGCTACCAGCATTGCCCGGCAGATGGTTACCAAATACGGTATGTCCGATAAACTGGGACCGATCCTCTACGGCAGTGAATCCTCCAGTGATGAAGTGTTCCTGGGCAGAGACTTCAACAATACCCGGAATTATTCCGAAGAAACCGCTTCTCTGATCGACAGTGAAGTGAAACGTATTGTTTCCGAAGCTTACGATCAGGCTATGCAGATCCTGAAGGAATACGAGGATCGTCTCCATTTCGTTGCGGAATATCTGATGAAGAACGAGATCATGGAAGAAGAACAGTTTGTCCGTGCCATGAGCGAACCCGACATCACGATAGAAGCGCTGGAAGAAATGGTAGCCGAAAAGCGCCGCAAGAGCCGGGAAGAAAACGAAGCCCACGCCAGACGGGTTGCCGAAGAAGAAAAGCAGCGTGAAGCCGCAAGAGAGGCAGAAGCTGCCAGAGAAAAGGAACATCATAAGGAAAAGGAATACGATTCCAACCGGAAAGACTGAACAATCAAAAAAGAGCTGCTTTCATTTGAGAGCGGCTCTTTTGTGTTGCAGGAAACAGTATGTATGAAAACTTGATTTTCCCGGGTGAATGTGTTATACTATAAACAAAAAACAGACATTACCCCATGTGGTAATGCCTGTCAGTGTTTGAGAAATTCAGGATGCCAGAGCACGTTCCAGCCATTCGATGCCAAGATCGAGGGCGCCGTAGAGCCCTTCCTGAATGGACTGTTTCACAACACGCTTGCGGACAGGGAGGGAAGTATCCGTATTGACCAGCTGAACAGCCACCTTATCCGGAACAGTCTGTCCGCGGTACTCCTTGGTGGTCATGATGGTCAGATACAGCATATAAGGATCTTCCATACAACCATAGCAAATGATATTTTCTTCCCGAACCAGCGGTCGGTCTCTGTAAATCAAAAAATCACCGTTAACGGTGGAACGAATTTCCTGCTTTTCAGTATTCTTTTCAGCCATACTATGCATTCCTTTCTACTCTATAATATTTTCTGTGAAATATTATACAATAGATTGATGCGGTTGTCAATATGCTGACCGGATATTTACAGATTGTGCACAATTTATCCTGTGATTCTGCGCAGACTGTCCAGTGCTTCCAGAAACCGGACAACATCCTTTGCGGTATTGCCGTACCCAAAGCTGACCCGTACCGTTCCGGTATCCTGACTGCCGATGGTACGGTGTGCAAGAGGAGCACAGTGATAGCCGCTTCGCACACAGATCCCCAGAGTATCCAGTGCTTCTGCAGTGGCTGAGGGGAGGATTCCCTCCTGTACAAAGGATATCACACTGCCGGATGTACAGCCGAACAGCCGAAGTCCCGGGATCCTTCTGCATTCGTCTGCAAAATACCGTCCGAGCCGGTCATACTCTGTTCCACGTTTTTCAGGCGTTTCCCGCAGGACCAGTGTAAGCCCGGCAGAAAGCCCCGCAATAGCAGGCATGGGCAGAGTACCGGCTTCCAGATGCTCCGGCAGATCCAGCGGCATCTCCGGATCCAGCGAATGACTGCCGCTCCCTCCTACAGCAAGAGGCATACATACCGGTGCATCATCACCGAAAATAAGCATCCCGCATCCCTGCGGTCCCAGAAGTCCTTTGTGTCCCGGTACACTCAGCGCTGTAATATGGTGATGCCTGATAGATAAAGGTATATGCCCTGCACTCTGCGCTCCGTCTACTACCAACAATAAGCCATGATCCCTGCAGAATCTGCCTGCTGCTTCAAGGGGAGCGATTCTGCCGCAGATGTTGGAGGCATGGGTGCAGATTACCATCCGTGTTTCCGGACGGAGAGATGCTTCCAGTGAAGCCAGATATTCCGCTTCCGTTTCCCCGGTGTCGAAGATATCAAATGACACCACACCTGATGCAGCCAGCCGATATACAGGTCGGTACACAGCATTGTGCGCCATCGAATCAATCAGGACATGATCACCCGGATACAGGAAGCCGTTTATGGCAATATTCAGTCCATGTGTGGCACCGGCGGTAAATACCACACGTTCCGGGGCGGCATCAAACAGTTCCCCCGCAAGCTCCCGGCAGGTGTACAGCATATCCGCTGCCAGGGCAGACAGCCTATGGGAGCTTCGACCGGGATTCCCACCGGCTTCACGCATATACTGTGTGACGGCTCTGATGACTTCCGGAGGCTTCGGCCAACTGGTCGCCGCATGATCCAGATACAGAATCTTCTTTCCCATCATCAGCCTCCGCCAAGTACATCACCATAAGCCAGATGATGCTTTTCCAGTACCACCCGTGCTTCGCCGCAGCGTAAAACCGGAATCTGCAGACCATGGGCACAGCCATGCCGGGTCAGAGAAGGATCTATACCTACAATTTTATACGGGATTCCGGCCTTCTGCAGGAGCCTTCCACCCTTGGCGGCATAGGTCTGTGAACGCATTGCTATAATACAATCCATATCATTCCCTCGCTTGTTACGATACGGTATCTGACACATTCCCCAACGTACAGTACCGTTGTCTGCTACAGTATATGCATCCGATGATAGAGCGGTACAGGGAAGAAGGAGTAAAGTTACTATGAACAATCACGAGACAAAAATTCTGCAGGTGCTGGATATGAACAGCGAAGGAATCGGCATCTGTAAAGACAACGGTATGGTCATTTTCGTTCCCGAAACCGTCACAGGCGATACCATCGAGGCAGAGATTCTGTCCATGGAGAAAAACTACGCTAAAGCTG
>JAFZET010000415.1 GCA_017560565.1 Clostridia bacterium
CGCCGGAACGCACCAGTGCCTCACATACATAGCCGCCCACGCCGCCCACACCGAACAGCAGCACATGGGCATGGGCAAGTCTGTCCATGGCGTCTTCTCCCAGCAGTCTGGCTGTCCGGGAAAACCGTCCCCGGGAAAATGTTTTGTCTGTCATAACGGGATACTCCGATATTCCAGTGATATAGTAGGAATATTATACAGGATTATACACGGGATGTCAAGGCAGCCGGCAGCGGGAATGCGGAAAATCCGGTGGCAGATACTGGTTCTTTTGGATCTTCCTCTTGACTTCTCGGAGGGAATACTGTATTATATTGTATTGTAAATAAACAATTTTTATCTGATCCATACGGAGGTTTATCCCATGCACAAGAGACTGTTTGCAATGCTTCTTGCCGCCCTGCTGACTGCATCTGTTTTCACGGGCTGCAACCAGACTGCATCCGAAACCACAGCGGACACCACAGCCGCCGAAACCATCGCCGAAGAAACCGAAACCAAGCCCCTGCGCTCTGCTGACCTGCTGCCCGCTGCGGACTTCGGCGGTGCGGACTACGTAATCATCGGCCGGGAATATGCCAAGCTGGGCGAGCTGCCTGCCATGGAATTCGTGGTGGAAGAGCTGACCGGGGACATCATCAACGATACTATCTTCAAGCGGAACCAGACCGTTTCCGAAAACTTCAACGTGAACATTACCGCCATGACCGGAGATGCCGGTGCGCTGGTAAAGACTGCTGTAACGGCAGGGGACGGTGCCTATGACCTGTCCTGGGCGCACGTAAACACCATGTCTACTCTGTCCCTGAACGGGTATCTGGCAAACTATTACGACGTTCCCCATATCGACATGACCGGGGACTGGTGGAACCAGCTTGCGGTGGAATCCCTGACCCAGAACGGCAAGTGCTTCCTGCAGATGAATTACATTCCTTTCACCGGCGTTATGCTGTCCCATGTGCTGTTCTTCAACATGGATATGGTGACCGAATACGGCATGACCTCTCCCTATGACCATGTCAACGAAAACACCTGGACCTTTGACACTTTTGCCGCCATGGTGGAAACCGTTTCGGTAGACAAAAACGGGGACGGTGCCCAGGACGACGGAGATATCTACGGACTGCTCTCCTCCCACGGCACCTCCGGCGTGGCCTTTGCGGTAGGCATGGACGTACAGCCGCTGGCCTTTACTGCCGACGGTTCTTTCAGCCTTTCCCTGCTGTCCGACCGGAATCAGTCCATTCTGGAATCCATCGTTTCCCTGACCCATACCCCCGCTTCCTGGCTGATCACCGACTATTCCAAGGAAAACGACCTTGCGAAAATGTTTGCCGCCGGACAGGGTCTGTTCTACTCCGGCTTCATGACCGACGCCTACCAGTTCTTCCGGGACATGGAACAGGACTACGGTCTGATCGTATTCCCCAAATGGGAAGCTTCTGACGATTCCTACATCACCACCGTAACCGGCGGTACCGGACTGCTCGGCATCCCCAAGGTGACAGCCGACACAGACCGCACCGGACTGATCACCGAGGCGCTGGCCATCGAAAGCTATTATGACGTATACCCCGCCGTATTTGAAACGGTTATCAGCAGCAAGCTGCTCCGGGACGAAGACTCCCAGAAGATGTTCCGCCTCCTGATGGACGGTCTGGAAATCAGCTTTGCCCGCACCTACAAGCACGCTCAGTACACCGACCTGTTTGCAGACCTGACCGCCGCAGGCTCCACGGAACTGGCTTCCAAAGTCGCTTCTCTGGAAAAAGCCGCCACCGAACACTACAACAAGGTACTGGAATCTTTTCAGGACTGAGATAAACATCTATGAATAACAACACCAACAAACGCACCGTAATCCTGGGTACCGACTGGTGGACGGACTGTGACGATGCCGCCGCCCTCCGGATCGCCTGCCGTGCCGATCAAGCGGGGCTGTGGCATCTGACCGGGGTGATCTGCAATGCCTGCATGGAATACTCTGCCGCCTCCCTGAACGCATTTATGACCTCTGAGGGGTATGGAAAACTGCCCATCGGACTGGACAGAGAAGCCACCGACTTCGGCAGAAATCCGCCATATCAGAAAACGCTGACAGAGAAGCTGCCCCATAGCATCAACACCAATGACGACCTCCCGGACGGACTGGCGCTGTATCTGCGTCTGCTGGAAGAAGCAGAAGTGCCTGTGGAAATCATGGAAATCGGATATCCTCAGGTGCTTGCCGCCCTCTGTAAAGATCCGGATGGGTACCGGTATCTGGCAGAGAAAGTCTCCTGCCTGTGGATGATGGCGGGCAACTGGGAAAAAGACGGGGTCGGCGTGGAAAACAACTTTGCAAGAGCCCCCCGTTCCCGCAAAGCTGCCGCATATCTGCTGGAACACTGCCCCTGTCCCATTGTTTTTCTGGGCTGGGAAGTGGGTGCATCCGTCATCAGCGGCAAGCCGGAGACAGTCCCCGATGATAACGATCCCCTGCGGATGGCGTTTATCGCCCACGGCAGCCGGGACGGACGCTCCTCCTGGGATCCCATGCTGGTGCTGCTGGCACTGGCGGGAGATGCGGAAACAGCCGGATACACCCTGCGCCGGGGATATGCCTCCGTAGATCCCGAAACGGGGGAAAACCGGTTCCGGTATGATGAGACCGGTCCACACGCTTATGTGGTCAAAACACAGCCGGACTGCTGGTACGAAGAAAAGCTGGCACAGTGGCTGAAGTGAAGCAATATCCAAAAAGCTGCAGGCAGGTTCTGCGGCTTTTTTAGTGAATGTATGGAAGAAAATCCCGCTCAATCCTGCCGAAACTATTGCAATTTCCGGTGGATTGTGTTATGATGAAGAAAACTATACCGGCGGAGGTCTGTCCTTTTTCACGCAGTCTGACGCCGCTCCGGAGGTACCTCATGCAAACCTTTACCTGTGAAAAACTGACCGTCAAAAAGGCCGGCAGCCGTGCGGAAATGGGCAGAATCGCCGCCGCTGACTGTGCCGAAACTCTGCGCGCTCTGCTGGCTGAAAAGGAAACTGTGTCCATGATCTTTGCAGCCGCTCCTTCCCAGAACGAAACCCTGGCCGCCCTGATCGCAGAACCCGGCATCGACTGGACCCGTGTTATCGCCTTCCACATGGATGAATACGTAGGTCTGGCAAACGACCACCCCCAGTCCTTCGGCACCTACCTGAGAGAACACGTATTTTCTCTTCTGCCTTTCAAGGCTGTAAATTATCTGAAGGGCGACGCCGCAGATCCGGCGGAAGAATGCGCCCGTTACGGCAAGCTGCTGGCTGACAATCCGGTGGACATCGTGTGCCTGGGTATCGGTGAAAACGGTCACATCGCTTTCAATGACCCCGGCGTGGCAGATTTTGACGATCCGTACCCGGTAAAGCTGGCAGAGCTGGATGATGTGTGCCGGATGCAGCAGGTTCACGACGGCTGCTTCCCCACCATTGACGATGTACCTACCCACGCTTTCACTCTGACCATCCCCTCTCTGACAAATGCAAAGCACCTGTTCTGCTCCGTACCCGCCGCCACCAAGGCAGAAGCCGTGTACAGAACCTGCAACGAAGAAATCACCGAAAACTGCCCCGCTACCATCATGAGAAAGCACGATCATGCGATCCTGTACTGTGATCCCGACAGCGGCGTCAAGCTGTAAAAATAAAAATATAAGAATTACAGCGTTCATCCGTAAAACAAAGAACAGCGGTAAATCTGGTATCCACCAAAGGTGTTTGACCGCCACATTAACAGGTCCAAACAAAGCGAAGCGCCGCCGCTGATTCCTCCACACTCTTGGCAGGCACTCCCCTGCCAAACCCGAACAGCCCGCAGCCGTTCTACCACGGCTACCAGCTCGGAAGCGCCCTGCCTGCACCCAACAAAACCGCTGTAAATCGATAAAAGTTTTTGCGGAGCTTTTTTCAAAAAGCGACCGTAACTCCTCCCTGACAATTTGTACTATAAAAAGGAGATCCTCCCATGAAAAAACTGAGAGTTGCCATTATCGGTCAGGGCAGAAGCGGCCGTGATATCCACGGTGCGTACTTTCTGTCCGCCGCCAATACCAACTATGAAGTAGTTGCCGTTGTAGACGCCATCGAAGACCGCAGAGAAAGAGCCGTAGCTGAATTCGGCTGCCCCGTATTTGCCGACTACACCGAACTGTTCGCCATGAAGGATCAGATCGATCTGGTCATCAACTCCACCTTCAGCTATATGCACGCTCCCATCACCATCGATCTGGCTGACCACGGCTTCAACGTAGTCTGCGAAAAGCCTTTTGCCCGCCGGGCATCCGATGTGGATGAAATGATTGCTGCCGGCAAGCGCAACGGCGTTATGGTTACCGCTTTCCAGCAGTCCCGTTACGCTCCCTACTACATCAAGATCAAGGAGCTGCTGGCTACCGGCAAGCTGGGTGAGATCGTACAGGTTTCCATCAAGTTCAACGGCTTCTCCCGCCGCTGGGACTGGCAGACTGCGCTCCGCTTCAACGGCGGTGAAGTGATGAACACCGGTCCGCACCCCATGGACCAGGCTCTGGATCTGATGGGCTACGATGTGGAAATGCCCTCCGTATTCTCCAAGCTGGGCAGCATCAACGTGGCAGGCGACGCAGAAGACTACGCCAAGATCATTCTGACCGCTCCCGGCAAGCCCCTGTTCGATATCGAACTGTCCAAGCAGGACGCTTACGCAGGCTGCGGCTGGCTGTATCAGATCTACGCCAAGAACGGTTCTCTCCGTGCCGGTCACAAGTCCGTGGAATGGCAGTGGTTTGATCCCGAAGAAAAGGCTCTGCCCGAACTGCAGCTCACTCCTCTCCGCAAGCCTGAAAACGGCTACCCGATGTACTGCGGCGAAACCCTGAACTGGCACAAGGAAACCATCGAGCTGTCCGGTGACCCCTTCACCTCTGCCGTACACCTGTACTACACCATGATCTACAACCATCTGGTCAACGGTGCCGAACTGGAAATCACCGCCGAACAGGTACGCCGCCAGATCCGCGTAAACGAACTGATCCACGCCCAGAATCCGCTGGAACAGAAGTATTGAGAGAAATAAGAAGTAAGAGATCAGAGATAAGAAATAAAGGAACGATTCAATCATGAAGAAAATTGCACTGATCGGCGTGGAGAATTCTCATGCGCCCGCTTTTGCCAATCTGATAAGGAACAATCCCGAAAAGTACGGTGATATCGAGATCGTCGGCGTATACAGCTATGACGGCGCTGCCGCCCAGAAGATGGTGGACGACGGTCTGGCTCCTATGGCTGCCAACACCTCCTCCTACTTCCTCGGCAAGGTAGACGGCGTGATCAATACCGCCCGTCACGGGGACAATCACTACGAATACTCCATGCCCTACATCAAGGCGGGCGTGCCCATGTTCATCGACAAGCCTTTCTGCGTGTCTCCCCACAACGCCAAGGAAATGATTCTGGAAGCAGAAAAAGCCGGTACCCTGCTCTGCGGCGGTTCCTGCCTGAAGTTTGCTCCCGAACTGGCCGCCCTGAAGGAAGAAATCGCATCCGGCGTCATCGGCAATGTGATGTCCGCATCCCTGTCCGCACCGGTGAATATGTCCAACCCCTACGGTAACTTCTACTTCTACGCAGGTCACCTGGCCCAGATGCTCATCACCATGTTCGGTCTGCCCGCATCCGTGTACGCCATTGCCAGAGAAAAGGCGGTCACCGTACTGTGCCGTTATGCGGACTTCGAAGTGGTTCTCCACTACACCGCCAATTACACCTACAGCGTTACCGTACACGCCGAAAAGACCAACCGTTACGTAACCTGCGAAAACATCACCGCCCTGTACGAACCCGAACTGGACGAATTCTGCGATCTGCTCCGCACCGGCAAGATGGAAGAATCCTATGACACGCTGGCTGCTCCCGTGGCTCTGCTGGATGCTATCTACCACTCTTACGCTACCGGTACCGAACAGGCAGTAAAGCCCATTCGCTGAGTTCAATCGACTGAGGTTATCCTATGACAAACGAAAAAATTCTGATCTGCGGCGGTAAGGTAGTGCTGGGCGACCGGATCTGTGAAGGACTGGATGTAGCGCTGGCAGACGGAAAAATCGCTGCCATTGTTCCCACCGGTACCCTGAACAAAACCGACTACACCATCGTGGATGCCACCGGACAGTATGTATGCCCCGGTTTCATCGACCTGCACTCCCACGGCGGCGGCGGGCACGATTTCATGGACGGTACCAGGGAAGCTTTCCTGGGTGCGGCAGAAATGCACGCCCGGCACGGCACCACCGCCATGTGTCCCACCACCCTTTCCGGTGATCCGGAAGAAACCAAGACCGTATGTCAGGCTTACCGGGACGCCAAAGATGCCGGTCCTGCCTGTGCTTTCCTGGGGATCCAGCTGGAAGGTCCCTATTTCGACATCAGCCAGAAGGGCGCACAGGACGAACGTTATATCCGCAATCCCGTCCGTTCTGACTATGAAGCCATGCTGGATGCTTACCCGGATATCGTCCGCTGGAGTGCCGCGCCGGAACTGGAAGGCGGTATGGAATTCGGTCGTGTTCTGCGGGAAAGAGGTGTTCTGCCCTCCATCGGTCACACCGACGCCGACTTTGACACCGCTGCCGAAGCACTGGCCAACGGCTACACCACCATCACCCACCTGTACTCCTGTATGCCCGGCGTACACCGGAAGAACGCATACCGGATCGCAGGCACCATCGAAGCCGCCCTGTATTTCGATGCTTTCACCGTAGAAGTGATTGCGGACGGCTGTCATCTGCCTGCAGCACTGCTGAAGTTCATCTACAAGTGCAAGGGTGCTGACCGGATCTGCGTGGTGACCGACTCTACCCGCGGCGCCGGTATGCCGGAAGGTCCCACCATTCTGGGCAGCCTGAAGCGTGGTCAGGTTGGGATCATCGAAGACGGCGTTGCCAAGATGCCCGACCGTCAGGCATTCGCCGGAAGCGTTGCCACCATGGACCGTCTGGTACGGAATATGGTACAGCTGGCTGACGTACCGCTGTATGATGCAGTTCGTATGGCAAGCACCACCCCTGCCAAGGTTCTGGGATGCCGGAATCGCGGCGCACTGGTGGAAGGCTACATCGCTGACATAGCACTGATGGACGAAACCCTTCATGTGACCCGCACCATCGCCGCCGGCAGGACGGTATATGTAAAGTAACATAAACACAAAACAGCTTATCTCCATCGGATCTCTCCGGTAAAGATAAGCTGTTTTTGTCTGCTTCTCAGATCTGCTCCCCGGTGTTGGCACGGAACTGGAGCTTGTACAGATCGGCATATATACCGCCTTTGGAAAGCAGGGTTTCGTGATCGCCCTGTTCCACGATCTGTCCGTCTGCAATGACGGCGATTTCGTCTGCGTTCTTGATGGTGGAAAGCCGATGTGCCACCACCAGCGTGGTTCTGCCCTTGCACAGTTCGTCCAGGGACTGCTGGATCAGGATTTCCGTAGTGTTGTCCAGCGCACTGGTGGCTTCGTCCAGAATCAAAATCGGCGGATCTTTCAGGAATACACGGGCAATGGAAAGCCGCTGCTTCTGCCCGCCGGAAAGCCGCACGCCACGTTCCCCGATCTCCGTGTTGTAGCCATCGGGCAGGGTCATGATATAGTCGTGGATATTGGCACGCTTGGCGGCTTCGATCACTTCCTCCTCCGTGGCATCCAGTCTGCCGTAGAGGATGTTTTCACGGATGGTGGCATTGAACAGGTAGATGTCCTGCTGTACAATGCCGATGTTCCGCCGGATGGATTCTCTGGTCAGGCTGTGGATGTCCTGACCGTCGATTTTGATCGTCCCCTGTTCGATGTCATAAAAATGAGGGATCAGATGACAGATGGTGGTCTTGCCGCCGCCGGAGGGACCCACCAGTGCAAAGGTCTTCCCTGCCGGAATGTCCATGGTCACATTTCTGAGGACTTCTTTTTCTTCATTGTAGCTGTAGGACAGATTTTCCAGCCGGATGCTGCCCTTGACCTCGCCGATTTCCACGGCATCGGGGGCGTCCTTTTCCGGTTCCTCATCCATGATCTCCAGAAACCGTTCGAACCCGGTGACGCCGTTCTGATACTGCTCCATGAAGTTGATCAGCGTCATCACGGGAGAGATAAACAGATTCACGGACACCACAAAAGCGGAATAGTCCCCCAGCTGGATCTTCCCCGCATACAGGAACAGACCACCGGCGATCAGGATGATCACATTGAAAATATCGGTGACAAAGGCTGTTCCGGAGTGGAACTGACCCATGGCCTTGTAAGCATCGGTGCGGGCATCCACGAAGGATTTGTTGCCCTCTTCAAACTTTTCTTCTTCCTTGTCCGCATTGGTGAAAGCCTTGGTCACCCGGATCCCCGAGATGGAGCTTTCCAGAGACGCATTGATCACTGCAACCGCCTGTCGGGAACGGGTAAAAGCATCCCGCATCTTTGTACGCAGCAGCAGGGCGATCACCAGCAAAAACGGCACAGCCACAAAGATGATCAGCGTCAGCCAGATGTTGATGGACGCCAGATAGCAGAAGGAAATGATGATGGAGATCCCGGAGATCAGCAGATTTTCCGGTCCGTGGTGCGCCAGTTCGCTGATATCCATCAGGTCATTGGTCATACGGGACATGATCTTCCCGGTTTCGTGATCGTCATAGAACCGGTAGGGCAGGCTCTCCAGCTTCCGGAACATATCCCGCCGCATATCCGCCTGCATCCCCACACCCATCACGTGTCCTTTGTACTGGATGTAGTAGTTCAGAAGCATTTTCACACCGTACAGTGCCAGCAGGGTCAGACCGAAAATCACAATCATCCGGTAATTTTTATTCGGAATCAGGTCGTTGAGCATGGTACGGGTCACGATGGGATACACGATCCCGATCAGTGCCACCAGCAGAGAAGCACCCATATCCAACAGAAAAATCCGCAGATGGGGCTTATAGTATGCCAAAAATCGCTTTAACATGACGATCCTCCTGTCATTTGCAGTTTCGTATAGTACCTCCATTATACGGATTTTTTTCGGAAAGTCAAGAACACTTTAATAATGAGGATGGTTTAATA
>JAFZET010000416.1 GCA_017560565.1 Clostridia bacterium
GGGATATGCTGCAGGTCTACAACCACGGCGCAGACGGCAGAGAGGACAAGAACCTCCCCCTGCTGACCGGTGCCATCGGTGAGCTGAAGAGAAACCGTATTTCTCCCGCCGCACTGGAAACAGCCGCCGCCTCTCTGTCCGCTGACGAAGGTGCTGCAGGTCTGGCAGGACGGCTGACGGATGTGTCCCTGATCTACGCCGCCTATGAGGAACTGCTCCATTTGGAATACAGCGACCGGGAGGATGTGCTGTCTGCTCTGCGAGAAACCCTGGAGCGATGTCCCTTCTTTGCCGGAAAAACCGTGTTTGTGGACTCCTTTTATTCCGTGACCCCGCCGGAACTGCGGATCCTGCGCTGTGCGGCCGCCGGGGCAAAGGATCTGTGGGTTAGCTTTGCCTGTGACCGGGAAGACACGGGAGAACTGCCCTTCCTGCGGATCCGGAAATTTCTCCTGCAGATGGAACGGATCGCCGCAGATCTGGGACAAACGCCCCATTTCATCAGCCTGACCGGAGACAGACGGCACGATACCCCCGGTCTGTGCGCCATCACCGCCGGTCTGTTCCGGTACGATGACACGCCTGCCATTTCCGAGAAAGAAACGGAAACACTGCCGGAGGGCTCCACGCCGGAGGGGGATGTGTCCCTGTATCTCTGCAGTGACCGGTATGAGGAAGCGGAAGCCGTGGCCGCCCTGATCGAACAGAAGGTGCGGGAGGGCTGCCGGTACCGGGATATCGCCGTGGTAGACCGCCGGATGAACAGCCTGCGGGGCATACTGGACAGTGCCCTTGCCCGCCATGGGATTCCCTGCTTTCTGGCCGAAGCGGATCCGCTGTCTGCCGCCCCTGCCGTCCGTTTGCTGCAGTCTTTGCTGGCGGTGGTCTGCCGGAATTTCGACAGACAGGATTTTGTCCGCATGATCGCCACGGGTCTGACCCCGGTGACGCCTACGGAAGGGGACTGCTTCGCCCTGTATACCGAAACATGGAACATCAGAGGACGTGCCATGTTCTGCGGCGACGGATCGGATACCTATGCATGGAGCTGGAATCCCGATGGCTACCGGACGGAAATCTCCCCCTGGGGGAAAGTATGCCTCCGGGAAGCCAACCGTGCCAGAGACAAACTGCTGCCCCCTGCAGCCGCTTTCTGCGATACCTTCACTGTGGCTCATACAGAAGATAAAAACGCCCGCAGAACCCCGAAGGCTCCTGTAACGGACATCTGCCGTGCCATTGTCACCTTTTCCCGGAAGATCGGACTGCCCGCCCGTCTGCTTGCACGGTCAAAAGAAGAAATCCGGGCAGGACGGCGGGAAGAGGGTGTCAAAACTGCCCTGGTCTGGGAGAAGATCTGTCAGGCACTGGACAAAATGGTGTCCTTTCTGGGGGATACGACCCTGGACGCCGGACGGTTTTCCGGGCTTTTCGGCAAAGTCATCGCTTCCATGGACATCGGCGCCATTCCTACCGCCATGGACGAAGTTTTGCTGGGTTCCGCCGACGGGATTCGTTTCGGACAGGCGGAGCACGTGATCCTGGTGGGAGCCGTGGAAGGACAGTTTCCCGCGGATGTGTCGGAAACCGGCTTCTTCCGGGACAGCGACCGGATCCTGCTGGAAGGAGCGGGGGTCAATCTGGCGGGCAGCAGCGAGGAGTATCTGGCAGAAGAATACTGGATGTTCTACCGTACCGCCGCCTCAGCCGCAAAGACACTGACGGTGCTGTGCCCCCTGACAAACGGCGGAGAAACCTGTGCGCCCTCTCCCGCCGTGGAACGGATCACCGCACTTACACGCATAAAACCCATGTATTGGCGGAAGCTGCCTCCGGAGAACCGTGTCTTCCACAGTGCCGCCCGCACGGAGAACCCCGCTCTTTCTGCCTGGCTTGGTTTCAGACAGAACGTCAGAACGATGCAGTATCCCGGTTTGATGCGGGCTTCCGATGACTGTGCGGATCCGTCTGTTATAGGAGATCTCCTGAACGGACGGATGCGGCTTACCCAGTCCCGGCTGGACAGCTTTTCCGGCTGTCCCTTCCGGTATTGGTGCCAGTACGGTATGGCTCTGCAGGAACCGCCTCATGCCGCCATTACCGCCCCCGACATCGGCAATTTCGTGCACGCCATTCTGGAACAGTTTTTCAGAGAAACCGCCCGCCGTACCTATCCCCTGCCGCGGGAAGAAACGGAAGCACTGGCGGAAACGCTGGTGCAGAACTACCTGACCCGGCTTGGCGTGGAGGAAACGGGAAGGCTGGGGTATCTGTTCCTCCGGCTCCGGCGCAGTGTGTCCGTCTTTCTGGAAGCCATTATGGAAGAATACGCCCAGGGGAGATTTGTGCCCATGGCTTTTGAGATGCCTGTGGGACTGTCCTCCGATGATCCCGATACACCTACCGTCCGCCCTGTGACCCTGACCACTGAGGGTGGCGTGCAGGTGACGCTGTCCGGCATCATCGACCGGGTAGACCGGTATACCGCATCCGACGGACAGGAGTATGTCCGGGTGGTGGACTATAAAACCGGTACCCGTACCTTCTCCCTGAAGGAAGTGCGGCAGGGACTCCATGTCCAGCTGCTGCTGTATCTGTTTGCCCTGTGGCAGGGAGGCATTCCCGGAAAAGGCGGTACCGATGCAGGTACAGCGCAGCTGTTGCCGGCTGGCGCAGTGTATTTTCAGGTGCGTCCGGGAGAGATCGCCTCTGAAGCCATGCTGACCCCGGAGGAAGCCCGGGAAAGAGCAGTGGACGGCGTGAACCGCAGCGGTATCTGGCTGAACGACGAAGAGGTGCTGGAAGCCATGGACGCCGGTCTGACAGGGAAGTATGTCCCCGTAACCCGGAAAAAGGACGGCTCTCTCACGGGGCGTGCCACCCTGCAGGATCTGGCGCAGTTCGGGGCACTGTACGAAGAGCTGCGTTCCGTCATCTCCGGAATTGCCGATGAAATGGCAGACGGACGCTCCGCCGCCCAGCCCAAAACCAGCCGCGGAATAAAGGAATGTACCTATTGCCCCTTCGGTCCCGTGTGCCGGACAGGGGAAAAGTAAGCGGCGGCAGGAGAGAGTCCCCCTTCACGAGAATTCCGCAACTGACTATAAACACCAAGGAGAACTGCCATGAACTTCACACCCGCACAAAGCAAAGCTGTTCATTACCCGGACGGGAATCTGCTGCTGTCGGCGGCGGCCGGATCCGGAAAGACTGCCACACTGACCGGGCGGATTCTGTATCTGCTGGAAACGGAGCAGGCACGGCTGAGTGAAATGCTGATCGTGACCTATACCCGTGCGGCAGCGGCGGAACTGCGGGGGAGGATCGGCAGAAAGATCACCGAGGCGGCCAAAACAAACGGCAGCCGGAAGATGGCAAGACACCTGACCGACCTTCCCGGTGCCCAGATTTCCACCATCCACGCTTTCCTGTACCGCACCCTGCGCCCGTCCTTTTCCGCACTGGGTCTGTCGCCGGACTTCACCATCGGGGACGAAGCCATCATCGAGGCACAGCGCACCGAAGCCATGCGGGATACCCTGGACGACTTTTATGCGGGAGGGAATGACGATTTTATCCGGCTGGCCGATGCGCTGGCAGGAAGCCGGGACGCCGAAGCCCTGGACAAGACCCTGCTCTCCATGTACACCCGCCTGACCGCCGCAGGGGAAACCCCCGATGCCCTGTACCGGTACGCCGATATGCTGGAAACCGATGAGGGATTTTTCGCCATGCCCCAGAGCAGTCCCATCCGAAACCGCCTCCGGCTGGCGTTTTCCCACTATAAAACCGTTGTGGCAGACCTGCGGCAGTGCTTTGACGGGATCACGGAAGAAAAATACGGACCCGCAGCAGACTGGCTCACCGACTGGCTGAACAGCGCAGAACGGGCACTGGACACCGGCAGCTACGACAGCGTCCGTGCCATCATAACGGCTTATGCACCACCCAGACTGGCCACCCTGCCTGCCAAATACGCCACGGATGTGTCCGAAAACTTCAAAGCCGTCCGGGATGCCATCAAAAAAGACGTTGTCCGCTTTGCCGACAGCTTTTTTGCCGACCCGGGACCTCTGGCAGAAGAATCTCTCCACCGGACAGCCGCCCTGCTGAGAACTGCCGCCGGTGTTCTGGATGCCTATGAAAACGCCTTCCGTACCCGGAAAATGAGCCGTTCCCTCCTGGACTATAACGATCTGGAAACCCTGGCGCTCCGGCTGTTCATCGCCCCGGACGGTTCTCCCACCGATGCCGCCAGAGAAACGGGACGCCGGTTCCGGTACATCTTCGTGGACGAATATCAGGACACCAACCGGGTACAGGACGCCATTTTCCGTGCCCTGTCTTCCGAATGCCCCCGGTTTATGGTGGGGGACAGCAAACAGTCCATTTACCGTTTCCGGGGTGCTGAGCCCTCCGTTTTCGCCCGCTACCGGGACAGATGGCCTACCGTCAGTCCGGAGGAGCCGGATAGTGCGGATGCTTCCGTTCCCTTTGAGGCGGAGGAGGGGCGGTGTCTGTTCATGTCGGAAAACTTCCGCTGTGACCGTACCGTGGTGGATTTTGTCAACCTTGTGTCTGATTTTCTCTTTCCCGGCAGTGCCATGCCTTATGCCCCGGAGGATGCGCTGGTCTTTGCCAAAGGGGAAGACGGAAATATCCCGGCGGAGATCGTCATCGTGGAAGATGCGCCCCTGCCGGAGGAGGAAGACCGGGATCCCGAAGCGGAATACACAGCCGACCGGATCGCCGCCATGCTCACGGATCCCCATGGGGAAAAACCGCTCACGCCCGATGATATCGCCATCCTCCTGCGCAGCCCCGACACAAACGGCAATGCGTACAGAGACGCCCTGATCCGACGGGGGATTCCGGTGCGTATGCCGGGGGGAGAGTATCTGTT
This sequence comes from Clostridia bacterium, assembly GCA_017560565.1. Taxonomy (GTDB): domain Bacteria; phylum Bacillota; class Clostridia; order Oscillospirales; family CAG-272; genus UMGS1696. Next base: position 4,904 of record JAFZET010000416.1, read on the forward strand.
CAGTTCCCCCGCAGTGCTGCTGGTCATGTGCCTGCTGTACACGGCGGACAATCCCCTCTGCGACATTCCCGCCGCCGGTGCCATGCACTCCCCTCTGTTCGGATTTGCCACCCATGAGCTGGTGCAGCTCCGTGCCTGGAGCCGGAAAACCCTTGCCGCCCGGTACGGCTGGGAGGGAGATATGCCCCTGTACTGCATCGTGCAGATGGCGGCAGACCCGGACTGGATTTTCTCACCTGTTGAGGATGAACCCACTCCGGCGGAAGAGACTGCTGACGAACCGGATGGACTGCAGATCGCCATGGACGCCTGGGCATCAGAGAATCCGTGGACGGAAGATCCGTTGTCGGATGAGGAAGACACTGCTCCCGCCACGGAAGAAGAACCTGCCGCCGACCCGGAAGAATCCCTGCCGGAGGCACTGCTTGCAAAATGCTGTGTCTTCCATGCCGCCGTGTCCAAGCTGCGGAATCTGGTCTGCGGAATGCGGGCGGATCGGTTTCTGGAGGAGCTGTTTTTGCAGTATGACCTGTTCGATCTGCCGGAGATCCGGGACAATCCCATGGAAAAAAACAATCTGCAGACCCTGTACGATATGGCACGCCGGTTTGAATCCGGTTCCTTCGGCGGGGTAGGCGGATTTCTCAACTACACCAAAGAACTGCAGAAGCAGAAGCAGGAGGGGGCGGAAGAAGCGCTCCCTGCCGTGACCATACTGTCCATCCACAAATCCAAGGGGCTGGAATTTCCCGTAGTCTTTGTATCCGCCTGCTCCAAAGGACGGAACAACCGGGACGAAACCGGCGACATTCTCTTTGATGCGGATCTGGGCTTCGGGATGCGCCTGCCGGACACCGGTGGGTATGCCCGCTGCGGGACAGCCCTGCGCTCCGCCATTGCGGAAAAAAAGCGGCTGGAGTCAGTGGAGGAAGAAATGCGGGTGGTCTATGTGGCGCTGACCCGTGCCAGAAACCGCCTGATCGTCACGGGAAAGGAAAAAGACCCGGAGGCCTTTCTGGAGGAATGCCGTTTTGCCGCAGAATTTGCTTCTCCCTACAGCATTACGGGCAGCTGCACCTATCTGGAATGGATCCTGACGGCGGCGATTGCCCACGGTCCCGATCCCTGCTGGAAGCTGACTCTGGCGGATCTGCAGGAAAATGAGGAAACGGCTGCCGCTCCTTTGCCGGAACCGGACACAGCGGAGGAGGACTGGGACACGCGGCTTGCCGGCAATCTGGATTTTGTCTATCCATGGGCGTATCTGTCGGGCATCCCCGCCAAGCTGACCGTATCCCGTCTGTCCCCGGAGATTCTGGACGAAGACGAAAATCCCCTGCAGCTGACCCTGGACAGCCCCGGCGGGGAAGCAGACGCAGAGGCAGATACCATACAGGAGATCCCTTTGCCGTCCTTTATGACCGGAGAACCCGCTACCCTGTCGGCAGCCCAGCGGGGTACCGCCACCCACCAGTTTCTGCAGTTTGCGGATTTTGCCGCTCTTGCAGAAAACGGGGTGGAAGCGGAACTGAACCGGCTGACGGAGCATCATTTTCTGCCGGAGAGTGCCGCCGCCGGGGTGTATATCACCCAGCTGGAACGGTTCCGCCGCAGTGACCTGTTCCGTCGGATCTGTGCCTCCCCCTTTGTACACCGGGAATTCCGGTTCAACGCACCCATGGACGCATGGAAGTTCACAGAAGACCCCGACCTTGCCGAAGTTCTGCGCCGTGATGGGGTGCGCCTGATCGTGCAGGGGGTCGTGGACTGCGTCTTCCGGGACGAGGACGGTGCGCTGACCCTGGTGGATTACAAAACCGACCGCCCCACAGCGGAGGAATACAAAAACCCCGCCCTGGCGGACGACCGGTTTCTTGCCCGGCACCGGCTGCAGCTTTCCTATTACCGGGAGATCTGTGCCGCCCTGTTCGGTGAGGAGATCCGCCGGACGGTGCTCTACAGCACGGCATTGGGGAGAGAGATTGTGGTGAAGTAAGAGGTAAGAGATAAGAAGTAAGAAGTATATTATTCTGTGCAGAACAGAAGAACGGCGTACAGCGGGTAGGTTTTCTCCTGCTGTATGCCGTTCTTTGGGTTTCAGGGGGATTTTATATTTCTTACTTCTTATCTCTTACTTCTTACTTATCATCGAGTCTGCTATGGTTCTGGCAAGGTCTGCCTGACTTTCGGTGTGCCGCCCGCCTATGGTGATCTGATACAGGATGCCTTCGTGGAAAATATGCAGCGTTGTGTCATATATCCGGATGGTGGAACCCTCTTCGTCAAGAGACAGGGAGGCAACATCAACGATCTCCGTCTGGATTCCGGCGGGGGTGGTGTATTCCACAGTCTCCGTGGTTCTGCCGGAATGGGTATCTTCACCGAATCCTACGACCAGATCATACCGTTCTCCCCATGCGTCCAGCGGGATGTTTACCATTACCGTACAGCGCTCTCCGGTATCCGGTATAACCGTGCCGCCGGTCAGGTGCAGGGTGGACAGCTTTCCTTCTTTGTCCGCATACGAAGTCAGTGTGACCTTCCCCCATTCCGTATCGTCTTCCGCCATCAGATCGCTGACCAGCAGTCCGCAGTCCAGCCAGTCCGCCGCTTCCGCCCATGTATCAAAGGTTTTTGACACCCAGGTTCCGGCTTCTATGTCTTCCTGTGTGACCGCCAGTGCTTCCAGCTCCCGCAGGGCATCCCTGTCCACCTTTGCCGTACCCTCCGAACTGCTTACCTTCACCAGATAATCGTATTCGCCGTTTTCCGGTACCGTCACCGTCAGATACTTCGCCGCCATAGCGTACACTGTCACGGACAGCATCAGTACCGCCGCACAGGCTGCCGCCGTCCGCAGAATCCTCTTCGACGGGATGTACCGTACTTTCTGTTTTTCCCTGCCGGTTTCTGCAAGCACCGCCGCCTGTACCTTTCCGGGGTCTGCATCCGCCGTCATCTGCAGAAATGCATCATACAGTTCCTTTTCCATTCTCATTCCCTCCTTCGTCAAGCAGTGCTGCCAGCTTCCGCAGAGCCAGCGAGTACCGCTTTCTTGCCCACGCTTCCGTTTTTCCGAACCGGATGGCGATCTCACGGTATGCCGCTTCCTCCACTGCCCTGCTGTACACCACTGCCCGGTCTGCCGGAGACAGGGTAAGCAGTGCCGCTTTCATTCTGTCCGAAAGCTGTTGTTCCGGTTCTGTGGTGTCCCGGCAGGTCTCCAGAGCCGCCTGTTCCCGCTTTCTGCGCCGGAGTGCATCCACGCACAGCCGGTACGCCGTCCGGTAGGCAAATACCGCCGCCGCTTTTTCGTTTGGGATCCTGTCCCGGTGCTGCCATGTACGGATCAGGGCTTCCTGTGCGGCATCTTCTCCGTCCGCTGTCCCGGCAACCGCCGCACAGTACCGGGTCAGGGGCGGAGTGATCCCGTCCAGAAATTCTATAAACGACCACATACCATACCGCCTCCTTTCGTTGTTTTTTGAATCGATTCATATACTAAACGCACAGGCACGCCGTTATGTGAAGCTTTCCGGAAAATTTTTCAGAAAAACACAAAAACCGTTCTTCCGGCAGACAGACCTGCCCGGGAAAACGGTTTTGTTCGGTTGCTATTCTCTTTCCTGCACTTCCCACAGGTTCAGTACCGCCGACAGTGCCAGCAGAACCGTGACCCCCCAGCCGATAAGGGAAGTGAACTGTATCCCGCTGAACACGGGGAAGACAGACACCACCGCCCCCACAGCCGACAGCATCCCGATGGTACGCCGCCGGTTGGCATCCGGTTTTACAGCCTGCACCAGCGCAAAGAGTACCGTCATGGCTGTGATCAGTCCGGTGATCAGCGGGGCAAAATTGGCATAGCCGAAGGGAATCGGATCAAAATAAGAGAAGGTCTGCCGCAGAGTCTCGCCGGGTGCCGGTGCAAAAACGCAGACCGCCCCGTAAGGCAGGCATTCCAGCACAAACGCCCCAAGCACCGGCAGCAAAGTCAGAATCCGCCGTATCATGTTCTGATTCGTCCCCCTTTCCATGGCAGAGCCGCCGCCAGACTGACCGCCAGATACAGGGCACAGGTCAGAAGGATCGCAGCCCCTTCCGTAATTCCGCCGAAGAGAACCCGGATCCCCCCGGATGACACAGCCACAGGCGCACCCAGAAGGCGTCCCAGTGCCCAAAATTCCGCCCGGAACGACAGGGCTTCCTGCTCCATGGCGTAGGACAGGGCGTAGAACAGTACCGAGCCCGTCAGCATCGCCGACAGCACCAGTCCCGTTTTCGGCATATAATTCCCCATAAACCGGGTTTTCGTACAGACCACTGCACCTGCCCAGACCAGAAAGTTCACAAGCAGACAGCAGACATCCAGAAAAGCACTGTTTCGCCCATACGTCAGAAGCCCCAGCATGGACAGCACTGCCGTTGTCACCATGGGCAGCATCAGCACCGTCATGAACCGCAGCACGACCATCAGCCCCTGCTCGGTGACGGCGAAAATTTTTCTGTTCTCTTCCGTCATATCACTGCATCACTCCGCCGATGGACAGAATCCCGCCGGTTCTGTTTTCCGCAGGCACATCCAGAGGTGTGTCTTCCGCATGGATGTACAGCTCACCGCCGGTCTGGTTCAGTACCGTACC
>JAFZET010000417.1 GCA_017560565.1 Clostridia bacterium
CTGCATCTTCTGCCGAGAATTTCCATGGATGGGGACAGTGATCTTTCATGGGTAAAAACAGCACCGGCAAGAACCCCTGAAGTCTCCTGCCGATGCATATTGATCAGATTTGGTTTTCGATAAACCACAGAACATCTCCTGTGGATCTTTCCCCCAGATAATCCGGCGTGGTTTCATCATAAGGCATTCTTGTGCCGTCCCGGTAAGCCAGAACCCCGAAGCTGTCGCCCTGTCTTCCGGCAAAGTGGTTGTTCTCCAGAACCGGCATACTGTCTCCGCCCGCCGTACCGGGAACCGAAGAATAGATGTGAACCAGCATATTGAAGGAATCCACCATCACATTGCCGCGGATCCGGTAATCAGCCGCAGGGTTGGTATGGTTCCATCCTTTGATGTGTGCCGCTTCCGTTTTATCGGGACGCTGGGAACAGAAACCTCTGCCTGCGTACCACATAAAATTGTCCGCAATCACCAGGTTTTCCATCCGGCTTGGATTGCCCTCCGGCACACTTCCAAGGAAATATTCTACGGAATAGTTGCAGTATTCCATGACATTTCCGGCATACAGAACATTCTTCTGGCTCAGATCCGTGCCGTTTTTCTGCTGATCCGGGGTCAGGGTCACCTGCTGGGTAACAGCCGCATCGTAAATCTGGGTAAACCAGCAATCCCGTACAGTATACCGGTCACAGCCGCCGTAGATCTCCACTGCATTGCCGTAGCGGGTGGCGTGGTTTCTGCCGAACAGCCCTTCCGCCTGAATGGAACCGCCGATCCAGTGGAACGTACAGTTCTGTACCGTCAGACCGGCTGTGGTACCGGCACCGACACCATGGGAACCCACATAGCGCACTTCAAAATTGTCGATGGTAATTTCGTTTCCGGCGATGGCAAAACCGTGCCGCTTCACAGAAAATTCAATGGAAGAAAACCGTGCACCGGGATTCTCCGCACTGCGCAGGTAGATCCGTCCCGTCTGCAGATCGTGGTAAAAATGCAGATCCCCCGTAAGATCCCGATAGTCACGCCACGGTTCACCGGTGGTGTTGTTCCAGACAGACCCATCCTTTTCCCGGCGGAGGATGCATTTGATGCCATGGGCTTTCCCGTGATCGAATACAATGGTACCCACATCCTCCGGCCAGCCCTGGTAGACCCAGATCCCCTCCGCCCCGGCAGACTGCCATTTTGACGGATCCGCACCGTTTTCCGGAGAGCCGTACAGCTTTGGTTTATCACCGGTTCCGTAGGCGGTATAAGTCACGCCGGTTCTTGCCCGGATCTGCCCCCGCCAAAGATCCCCTCTGCGGAAACAGACAAAAGCCCCCGGCAGAAGTTCGGCACGGTTTACCCGTTCCAGCGTTTTCCATGCTGTATCCGGTGTCATACCGTCCGCTGTATCCTCTCCGTCTGCGGACACATAATATACCGGTACATCGGCAGGTATGGGCAGATTGGGACTGTTCTGAATCCCCTGTATCCGCCGGTCGGTCTGTGCACGCCATTCTGCCAGCTGTCCGGAAGAACAAATACGCATTTCCGTCATGGGTCTTCTCCTTTTGCTGCCGTTATTTACTGAACGAAACGGTTCCAGTGTGCCAGAGCACGGGGCATATCTGCTTCCTCATAGATACCGTGGAGGAACATATCGCCGGTGTAGCCCGCTTCCCGCAGCCTGTCCGCTGTAAAACCAAAATCTACAATGCCCAGTCCTGTTCCGCAGAAGTCTATCCCGTCACCTTCACGGATGTCCTTGCCGTGGGCGATCACGATGTCCTTCCCGAACAGTTCAAAGGCGTGTCCGATGACTGCCTGCACATTTTCCGGATGGGCTGTCCCCTTATGGAACAGATTGGCACAGTCCAGAATCATTTTCAGATGTTCGGAGTCGATCTCATCCATGACCCGTCTGGCATTTTCCGGCGTGTCGATGATATTGGAAGCCTCCGATTCAATGGCCAGCGTGATGTTCCGCTTTTCCGCCATTTCCACTGCCCGGCTGATGGTGCTGTACATATCGTCCCATGCATCCGGATCATCATTGTCCGGCGACCATGTCCAGAGATGTGCCGCATTGCGGGAACCGGAACAAAGAGAAATGTACTTTGCCCCCACTGCTTCGCCGGCTTCCGTAAGAAGAGCAAAACGGCGCAGACCCTCTTCCCGCACAGCAGGATCCGGGTGTGCCATATTGAAAGTCCCGTTGATCACCTCAATGGGCAGGCTGTACCGTGCGGCGGCTCTGTCCGCTTCCACAGTGGCAGCATAGGGGATCACAGCGGGAATCTCGATCTCTCCTGTGGGGACAAAACCGGTTTCCGCAATGGAAGAAAAAGCAAACTGCACACACGCAAATCCGAAATTCCGGATTACGGCAAACAGAGAATCCGCAGACCGCAGCGGTTCGCCCTGGTGTTCAAAATCGGTTGTACAAACGCCGGTACGCATACAATACTACCTCGTTTCTGATAAATTCTGCCTGTAGTATACCGGAATCCGGTGCTTTTGTCAAGCAGTTTCCACAAAAAACCACCCGACAGGAACATCGGATGGTTTTATCGTTCGGTTATTCTTCTGCAGCTTCGGCAGGCACATCCGCCGCTGTGGGAGATCCTGCCGGTGCTTCGGTATCTTCAGCGTCAGCTTCCGGCATTTCTTCCGCCGGTTCGTCCGATATCGCCGGTTCATCCGGTGTATCCGTATTGGATACCTCCTCCGTGATGCCTTCTCTGTGGTGAAGATCTTCCTGCAGGATCCGGTACAGGGCAGCCGTCGCGGGGACTCCCAAAAGCATACCGGCAATTCCCATGATCCCGCCGCCGATGGTCACAGCCGCCAGCACCCAGATACCGGGCAGACCGATGGAGGAACCCACAACACGGGGATAAATGATATTGCCCTCCAGCTGCTGCAGCACCAGAATGAATATCAGAAAAAACAGAGCTTTGATGGGGGAAACGGTCAGGATCATGAAAGCTCCCACACCGGCTCCGATATATGCCCCTGCAATGGGGATCAGTGCCGTGAACGCAACCAGCGCACCGATCATGGAGGCATAGGGAAAACGGAAGATCGCCATACCAACGGTACAGAGAAGCCCCAGAATCACAGCTTCCGTACACTGCCCCACGATATACTTTTTGAAACAGTCGTTGAGAATGTGCAGAACATAGCGGATCCGGTCACACCACACAGGCTTGCAGTACTGGTGGAGAAGCCGGCTGCACTGGTTTTGGAGTTTATCCTTCCCGATGAGCAGATACAGGGAAAAAATGATCGCCAGCAAAGCTGTTACAATCCCGGAGAAGACGGAAGTAACGGTTTTGATCACCGTGCCCATCACGCCGCCCAGCCCGTTTGTAAAGGCTTTCAGGAACTCCCCGATCCGGGACTGCCAGTCGATGGATTCCAGAAGACCGATGATGTCTTCCGGCAGAATCCCCCACTGCTCGATATAGTCCAGACAGATCTGGATACCGCGGGGCAGTTTATTGAGGATCAGCATAAAGCAGTCCGTCAGCTCCGGCAGGATCAGACCGATGACCAGCCCCACAATCAGCAGCAGGGACAGAATCGCCGCTGTCAGACAGACGCCCCGTCTTGTCTTTACGATAATCTTCTTTTGGGAAACGGGGAACCAGTGTCTCTCATACCAGTTCATCAGCAGGTTCAGCACATAGGCAATCGCACAGCCTATAAACAGGGGAGATGCCGCCGCCAGCAGGGTTCCCGCAAAGGAAAGAAGCGCAGGCCAGAAATGTATGGCAAGATACAGCAGAAAGATGACAACTGCGATTTTGCACAGCTGTCGGAATTCCAGTTTCATGGATGTCCTCCGGTACAGTCAGGGCGCAATGCCAGAATATAGTTCAGTATACACCTTTTTTCTGCTGTTGGCTACCGTTTTGCAATAATAAACTGTAACAAAAACATGGCAGAAGATGAATTTTCTGTAACGACTCACGAAAGCTCGTGGATATTCCGTTCCACCACTGCCTGCCGCAGAGCCGGAGAGAGATTCACGAAGTATTCCGAATAGCCTCCTACCCGCACGATCAGATCCCGGTGCATTTCCGGATGAACCAGTGCGTCCTGCAGTTCCTCAGCCGATATACAGGTCACCTGCACCTGAATACCGCCCATGGCAAAATAGGTTTCCACCAGAGAACGGAGAGCATCCCCCACAAAACTTTTGGACAGGGTCAGGTTCAGGACAGAGATCCCGTCAGCCAGGTGCTGGGGCAGTCGTGCGGCGGATTTCAGCATGGCGGTGGGGCCGTCCAGTGCCTTTCCCCGCAGTGCCGCAATGGAGTCACAGGTGGGCTCGCCCTTTCTTCTTCCGTCCGGTGTGGCACCGATTCGTGCACCCTCTCCTTCATACCGCAGGAACTGGTGCTCGGTCAGAATATAGGCATCGATAAAGCTCTTCGGTGCCTTGGTACGATAAACCATATACACCCGCTCTGCATAAGCCGCACCCAGCAGATCCGCTTCTTCATCGTCCAGCCCGAAGCAGGGACAGCTTTTCAGCAGGGTATAGAGATAGGTATCCTCTGCTGTGAGCTTTTCCAGAAATTCTTCCGCTGTAAACAGCTTCTTCCGGTATATCAGCTCTCTGACCGCCAGCAGGGAGTCAATGGTATTGATCATCCCGCTGTCGGAGGACTGGGTCCAGGTGTACCGGCATCCGCCTGCATTGAAATCCAGCCCTTTTTCGATGCAGTCATCGTTCAGCAGTGTACGCATGGGATTGGGCAGGTACTTCGCCATGTAGTCATACCGTTCCACTATGGCATCCAGCTGCCTGTCGATCTGTCTTTCGGTTTCCCGGCACAGACCCTCGAAAAAGTCTTCAAAGGTTTCACATTCCGCCAGATGGGCGTGCATATACTGCTCGAAAATCAAAGCCAGCGGAATATTGTCATCGGTACCGCCCGCACGGGTCAGCCCCTGGAGATTGGTTTCCGTACAGCCGCATCCGCAGAACAGTGCCAGCTCTTCATCGGGAATGTGGGAAAAACGGCTCTTCAGCATATCGTGGATTCCACGGCTGTTGTAGAAGGATGGATTACAGGAACCGCAGCGGATGTTGTCTACGGCGATCTCCCACAGCTCATCCGGCAGAGGAGAGGCAGGATCCAGCATCAGCTCCAGCATGGGACGGCGGCGGTTCCGGATGGCTCTGAGTGCCTGCTCCGTGACAGGAGAATAGGCAGGACCGATGGTGCAGGACCATGTCCCAACCGCATCGATGTTGTCAAACAGCTCCCCGATCAGCCCGACCCCTTCTGCGGCATCTTCTCCGGCATACAGCGGTGTCAGACCGTCATCCAGACAGCCAAGGTTGTCCGCACCGTCAAAATAAAAGATCAGATTCCAGGCTTCCAGTCCTTCAAAATAAGTTTCCGCCGGAGCAAAGGGCACCTTTTCCACCGCTTTGATCAGCCGCTCGGGTGCGCCTGCTTCCCGCAGAACCGCAGCCCCCCGCTGCATATAGTTTTCCATACCGTCCAGCAGTGCCAGAAGCCCTTCCCGGAACTCTTCTCCCGCCGGGCGGGCAAGAACACGGTCTCTGTAGGACGAAAGCCCTTCCCGCAGAATCCTCTTGTAGTTGGGAGCCGCATGGGTCCAGCCGCCGGGAGAATGGCTGATCTCATAAAATGCCCGCATGGCTTCCGCCGCTTCCCTGCTCTTTTTCTCCAGCCAGCCCCAGTCCACATTGTAGGTCAGGGCAAACTGAGGGCGGACTGCATAATTGCACTGGAAAAACCTTGTCTTCCGTGGCCACAGTTCCTCTCCCGGTTCGTATGCCGCCGGAGGAATGTGCTCGTAATACCGTGCCAGTGCCAGGGCATGACGATAGAAATACCCTTTGTCCGGTTCTTCAAACAGACCGGCAGCGTAAGGTTCGTCTATTTCATAAAACAGTTTGGCAAGTTCGTTCATAATGCGCTCCTTTTCTTACAGGATAAGACAGCTTCGGACCTCACGGTACAGATTTTCAAAATACGGTACAAAGCCCGCATCGTTGGGATGCAGTACCCGGTCGGCAAAATATGCAGCGTCTTTCGGCACAAAATCATAGCAGTCAATGACATCAATCCCGCCAACCGTTTCGCATATCTCCCGGATCAGGGGATAGATCCCGGCAAAATCGCCGAATTTTCGCTCCGGTTTCTGGTCACCCCGCCAGATGGGCAGCAGAGCAAAGATCCGGGCTTCCGGATAGTTTTTCCGTAAAGCCTCAAAAAAGCCTCGGCAGTTCTCAGCATACACATCCGGTGTGCGGTTGGACCAGTCGTTGGTACCGTAGGCAACGGTAATGACATCCGGTCTGGTTTCGTCCGGCAGTGCTGCCAGCTCCGGACAGAACATTTCGCCACCGATGGCTTTGTTGATTCCTTCCATGCCCAGCGCATCCGCCAGACGGACACTGTACGCAGCAGACGGATGAAGGGCGTCATAACCGTGGGTAATGGAATCCCCGAACTGGAGCATCTTTTTCGCCGGCGGCACAGGCTCCAGCACAGCACCGTCATCCAGAGAGATCTCTTTCAGGACAGACTGGACAGACCAGGGGAAACACAGATCGATACGCTTCTTCCCCGGTGCCAGCAAAAAGGTTTTCTCCGCTTCTCCCATGGGGCATTTTACACCGGTATACACCTGCGGCAGTACGGTTTCGCTGAAATTGTCGAGGCTGTCCTCCAGAATTCCGTCCACCAACAGATCGTGGGCAAAATAGGTGCGGGAAGAACCGGGTGCAGTATGTACCTTCAGGGTCAGCGTGGTGCTGTCGGTGAAGAAGGACAACCGTACGCCGGCAGTGGACAGGGATTTCACGGCATGACCGGTAGGACGATAGTAATCCTCCTGCGCCGGTGTGAACCGGTGAAAACGGATACCGGTTTCCTCTTCCGTTATGTATACTGTTCCCCGTGCAACGGAGCGGATCTGGTCAAATGTCAGTTTCATAACGGTGTCTCCCTCAGAAAAGCTTCGCCTGATTGTCTATGGCTGTGGTACACGCATCGAAGGTACAGATATTTTCCAGTACCAGATTGGTAATGGAACCTGCCAGCTGCACCACAGAGATACCTCTGCCGTATACATTGCGGACAGTGATGTTTTTTGTTTCCTCCGGTGTAGAGTGACGTTCCCCGTACAGATGGTTGTCGCCGATGCGTACAGCATGGATGCCTTTGTCCAGATGAGGAGAATCGGCAGAGGTATCCATCACCCCATCGATCAGGATATTGTACAGTGCCACACCGCCCTGGTTCAGCAGACGGACATTGGAACAGTACGCCGCACTCTGTACATTGCGGATGATGACATTCCGGATCGCCGAGGATTTCCCTTCCACTGCATACAGTTTTTCCATTTTGCCGTTCAGCCCGGTCAGCGCCACTGTATCATCTTCGGTAAAGCCGGTGATATTTTCAATCAGAATATCGTGACAGCCGGTACGCAGGTCGATACCATCGGAATTCTTGATATACACAGCACCGTAAGTATCCCGACGCAGACCATGCACACGGCTTCCGTCCGGCAGAATCATGGTATCGTCAGAACAGAAATCCAGATTCCGCAGTTTTCCATTTCCGCAGTAGATAAAGTTCAGTGCCCACCACCGCTGATTGCGCATCTGGAGTCCTTCCACTGTGAAGCCTTCCACATTGGTAAACAGAAGCAGATTGTTTACGGAAATATGGGGACGACCTTCCTTGGTACTGTTTCCTTCACACAGACCGTTGTAATTCCCGCCGTCCAGGATTGCCTTGCCCCGACCAAGGATACGGATATTCCGGTCGGTACCTGCAGCGGTTCGTCCGATATCTTCCTTATGGCGGCTGACAGTTTCCTCACAGTCGGCGTATTCCCAGTCCTCATAACGGGGAGAATGTTCGTTCCGGAACATATTGCAGAACGTTCCGTCAGCCATGGTAAGATGGGCGTTTTCCAGAATCAGGGTAAACTCCGAGGGGAGAAACACGGTTTTTTCAATGGTATAGTCGCCGGTAACAACAACCTGACGGGTACCGCTTTGGACGGCATGATCGATCATTTCCTGCAGTACAGCAGCATTCATGGGAAACCCTCCTGAAATCGCATTTTTTCTATAGTATACCGTTATCCGGAGCCGATGTCAACAGAATCTGTATGTTTTTCACAGAGAAAAAAGAAAACAGCCCTCTCCCAGGAGAAAGCTGTTCATTTGGTCGTGGAAATCCGGTACTTTATTCTCTGCCGTCCCAGCAGTATGTACAGAATTTTTCCTCCGGCAGTCCGGAAGCGGCGATCATGTCGTCCAGACGCTGGTATTTCAGGGTGGTGAAGTTCATCATCTTACGGATCTCCTCCACCATCCGGGCATATTCGGGCGTATCGGGGTTGCAGTACAGTTCCAGCTTACCTTCGTGATCCGCACCCTCCAGCATAGCCACGATCCGGCGGGAGATCAGATCCATATCGGAAGTGGAACGGGAGAAGTTCAGATACTTGCAGCCGTACATAATGGGCGGACAGGCAAGACGGATATGTACTTCCCTGGCACCGCTCTTGTACAGGAATTCCGCCGTTTCCTGCAGCTGGGTTCCGCGCACAATGGAGTCATCGATCAGGATCAGTTTCTTATCCTTGATCAGGTCACCCACAGGGATCAGCTTCATGTGTGCGATCAGATTCCGCTGACTCTGCTTCTGGGGCATGAAGGAACGGGGCCAGGTGGGGGTATACTTGATGAAAGGACGGGAATAGGGAATCTCGGAACGGTTGGCATAACCGATGGCATGGGCGATCCCGGAGTCCGGCACACCCGCCACGCTGTCCGCTACCAATCCTTCGTCCCGCAAAGCCAGATAGTCACCGCACTTGCAGCGCATGGCTTCCACATTTACACCTTCGTAGGTGGAGGTGGGATACCCGAAATACACCCACAGGAAAGAGCAGATCTTCATTTCCTTATCGGGTGCACGGACAATCTCAACAGCATCAGCGGACACAAAATCGATCTCGCCGGGACCAAGCTCCTTCATGGGTTCGTAGCCCAGATTCAGGAAGGAGAAAGATTCAAACGCCGCACAATGGGCACCGTCTTTTTTACCGATAATGATGGGAGTACGTCCCACTCTGTCACGGGCCGCATAGATCCCATCGGGGGTCAGAAGCAGCAGGGACATGGAGCCATTGATCTTTTCCTGGGCATACCGGATTCCTTCGGGAATGGAATTCTGGGAATTGATCAGTGCGGCAACCAGCTCCGTGGGATTGATGTTTCCGGCAGTCATTTCCAGAAAATGGGATGTTCCGGCTGCAAAGGCTTCCTCTACCAGTTCGTCTGAATTGTTGATGCGTCCTACTGTGGTGATGGCATAATGTCCCAGATGGGAACGGACGATCAGCGGCTGGGGTTCCGTATCGGAAATACAGCCGATCCCGCACAGACCGTGCATTTCATCCACATCATTCTCAAACTTGGTACGGAAGGGAGAATTTTCAATATTGTGAATCACACGCTGGTATGCACCGTCCGCATACACCGCCATACCGCCCCGTTTGGTACCCAGATGAGAATGGTAGTCAATACCGAAAAACAAATCAAACACGCAGTCTGTTTTCGATGCTACGCCAAAAAAACCACCCATAAATACTATGCTCCTTTTGCGTGTAGAGTAAATTGACCGGGATCTTTCCCGTATGTTCAGATTTCTGCTGCGGTATCGGCAGTTTCCGTATCCGTTTCAGCCGACGCAAGTTTTCTCAGTTCCTTGAAATACAGCGTACCGTCCTCCCGCTTGATGATGAGCACGAAATACTCCGGAGAAACGATGTCTCCTGCGGTAACGGTAAAAGTGACCTGATAGGTCTTATCCGTTTCAGAAACGGTAAGGATATTCACCTGATCCGTACCCTGTGCCGGTGCCGTAGGGGAAATATAAGCCTCCACCTTTTTCAGATACCGGAAGCGCAGTCCGTCCTTGTGGGAAATCTTAACCGTGCCGCCGAAATACCGGTACATGGTGGATTCAAAATCCGATGCGGGGATGATCTGCGTCACCTGATACTCCGGATATGCCTTTGCCGCTTCTTCGATCAGCGCAACATTGCCGGAATACCGGGCATATTCGCTTTCCAGCATATAGGTCAGCACCGTATCCCGATAGGCCTGAATGGCTTCCCGCATGGAATCGAACTCTGTGAGATTCGGGGTCAGGATGTGGATCATTTCCGTCAGTTCTGCGGCAATCCCGCTGTCCGGCTCATGTGTGGTGTGCACCGTTTCGCTCATGTAATCGTATGTATCAAACCCCAGCCTGTCCACAATTCCAGCTACCGCATTACAGCTGCAGAGCGACCACGCCACAGACAGGCACAGCACTGCCGTCAAAGTCCGTTTCCCCAACCGGTTTCTCATGTTTTCCCCCAAAAATATATCCCAAAAATCAATGATCGAAATTTCCTGTCAGACAGGAGTTATATATGTTTTACATACACATTCCAATACAAAGCATCACACGGAAAGTGCTTTTTTTACATCCCCGTAAATGTACAGTGAACCGAGAATCACCAGCGGACGCCCGCTTTTCCCGGCATACGCCAGTGCCGCCCGTACACCGTCCTCCAGCGTATCCGCAGATGCAGCCGGTGTCCCCAGCGAACGAAAAACCGCAGCGGTTTCGGCGGCAGGCAGTGCCCGGGAATTGTCCGGTGTGATGGTGAATACTTTCTCCGCAAGAGGCGCCAGTCTGCCGATCATGTCGGGGTAGTCCTTGTCCTTCAGGACACCCATGCACAGCACCACTTTTCCGTCTCCGACAACCGGAGCAAGATAGGTTTTTATATTCTCCACAGCTCCCCGGATGCCCTGGGGATTGTGTGCGCCGTCATAGAAGACAAGGGGCTTTTCCATCAGTTTTTCAAACCGTGCGGGCCAGTGTGCCTTTGCCAGACCGGCATATACTGCTTCATCCGGAAGCGTCAGCCCGACAGAGCGCAGAATCTCCACTGCCGTCAGCACATTGGCGGCATTTTTCAGCTGGTACAGCCCCAGCATACGAAGCGTCACATCCCGGAAGCTGCCGAAAGAAAATACAGTAGCGTCCGGAGCGAGCCGCACATCGGTGATCCCCGCATAATCGGTACGGTGGTATGCACCGCCGACTGCAGTCGTTTTTTCCCGGATCACCGCTTCCGCCTCATCGTCCCCTTCCCCGAACAGAACAGGACAGGAGGGTTTGATGATCCCGGCTTTTTCTGCCGCAATGGCAGCGGATGTATCGCCAAGAATAGCGGTATGGTCAAAGTCGATGCCGGTGATGACGGCAAGGACAGGCGTTTCGATAATATTGGTAGAATCCAGTCTGCCGCCAAGCCCCACTTCCAGCACCACATAATCACAGCGGTGGTTCCGGAAATAGAGGAAGCACAAAGCCGTGATCAGCTCAAATTCCGTGGGCGGATCGTCCATGGTGTCCGCCACGGCTTTGACTTCGGCAGTCAGTGCGGCAAGCTCCTCATTGTGTATAGGCTCCCCGTCGATCTGCATCCGCTCGTTGAAGCACTCGATATAGGGAGAAGTGTACAGACCGGTCTTATACCCTGCGGCGGTGAGAATGTTCGAAAGCATACAGCAGAAGGAACCCTTCCCGTTGGTGCCGCCCACATGGATAAAGCGCAGATCCTTTTCCGGGTGTCCCAGCTTTTCGCAGAGCACCGTGATCCTTTCCAGTCCCGGTCGGCTGCCCAGCCAGTTCACGGAATGGATATATGCCATGGCTTCTTCGTAGGTCATAACAGTGTACTTCCTTTCTGCCAATCAGTCTGCCAGCCGCAGCTTGCGCAGGATCTTCACAATGCGCAGCAGTACTGGTGCAAACAGGATCTGAACCGGCACCATGATTGCATATTCCGGCAGGCGGTACAGGAACCAGCCCCAGTAGGTCTTGCTGCCATAAAGCTGGCTGACCCAGCAGGTATTGATCAGCAGACCGATCACCAGACAGTTGAAAAGCACCGGAATTAAAATATTATAAAACTTAATTTTATCCCAATGCAGGTTCGCAATGAAGTGCAGGTTTCCCTTTCCCATCTGTATATGAATGGGGTCGGCGTGCACCATGACACCCATCACCAATCCCATCAATGCCGCACATACCGTGAAGCCGGGGTGATAAGGACCGATAGGATACAGAATGGCACCCAGAAAATCGGATGCTGCCCAGATCAGTGCGGATGTGCCGGGACCGTACAGCATGGCAGCAAGCATAGGCGGAAGAAAAGCAAAACCGATCTTCAACCCCATGGTGTTGATGGAGAGAAAACGGTTTAATACAATTTCCATAGCGATCAGCATCGCACAGATACAGACCCGCAGAATTATGCGGATCGCTCTATGTGCCCGGAAAGCTCCGGAACCTTGTGTTTTTTCATCGGACATAAAATAACAAACCTCCCATAAATGTACGGACAGCCGATGCCTGCTGTGATACCTGTTGAGGTTCCGCCCTGCCACGAAAGTGACATATCGGAGAGGATAAACACCATCTCCGGACATTTATGAGAGTATACGCTCTTTTCGATGTACAGCGGGATGCGAAATCCGAACCGCAGTCACGCCGCACAGCCCATGCCGCGAAAAACTGTGACTTTCGTCCGACGAACAACTCCCCGTCTCGCCGGCACTTTACGCCCGGAAATCTACTCTGTAAGGATTTTTGCTATCCGCAGAAATATTGAAACTCCCCGCGGGAAGTTCTGATTTTATTATAACACACACCCTCTGAAAATACAAGAGAATTGGGAATGGTTCACAAAAATCTGAAAAACCACCAGAAATCAAGTATTACAGAGGGTGTGTTTTTTCTGAAAAATGACAAAAAAGAGGATAACGAATAAATATACAGTCTTTTCAGGAATCCTGTCTGTGGGAAGCCAGCCGGAGATTGGCAATTTCCATGGTGTGATCGAAGGTACCGATGGTTTCCCACCCCAGATTCATCCCGTTGATAACCAGTTCAGAGAGGGATTCTGCCTTGAAATACCCTTCATCCGTACCGTGGGCAAACATATCTTCCAGATACGGCTTGATGTCGATTTCCACGTGCACCCAGTCGCCGCCGGGATTGGGTCTGCCCTTGTACCACAACAGGGTATCGCAGCCCTTGTAAACATATCGGGAACCGATGGAATAGATCATGGCACCGGATGCATCCGCCTTACCGCCGTCATAGCCGATGTAGTGATCGTTCAGCGACCAGCGGTTGTCGAACAGCTGCAGACCGAACCAGCAGAAATCCTGGGTATCGATCCCTTTGACGTAGAAATACATCAGGAACTGCGCCGCCTGTACCCAGTCTCCGTCCACCTTGGTAATTTCGTAATCCTTCAGACGGATATCGAAGGACACGATCATGCTGTCCGAATCACAGCGATAGAAAGGCTGCCGGGACTTGGGCGTCAGATCATAGCCGAAGGAGGTCTGCTCGATCAGCAGATGGGGCCACCAGTCCCCCTGCAGTGCCGGTCTGCCGCCATAATACAGGGAGGTATCCAGATGGAAGGTCAGAGAATTGGCAGCGGCGTCATACTTCACACTGCGCCACTTGCCGTCGGTATACTCCGTAGGATCGGATTCCGCACGGCTGTCCGCCAGACAGGGACCGGAATCCCACTGGGCAAGAATCCAGGAGGGCGTAAAGGCAGAATCGGTATAGGTCCAGGTGTCCTTGATATAGCAATAGTCACCGTTTGCGTGGTCTTTCTGGCTCATGATCTGAAAACCGGCCTGCCAGTCGGCATCGGGGATCAGCTGCCATTCGGTGATGGGTTCGTTCATAACGGTTTCCTCCGCAGTTTCTATGGATTCATCTGTTTCGGCAGGGGGGGCGGATGTGCCGCAGCCGGTGAGAAGGAGCATCCCCAGCAATGCGGACAGTATTTTCTTGTGCATAAGAAGCCTCGGATGTTTTTTCTTTCAGTATAACACAGTTTTCGCAAAAAGGAAACCGTCTGGCAAAAAAATCCGCAAAAAACCTTGCAAAGATGTTGATCTGCCCCCGGTTCTTTTTCTTTGCCGCATTTCGGGGACATGAGCGCATCACCCCCAACCATACATCATTCTGAACCGGTTCCTTCCGGTTCTTTTTTATACGAAAGGAACTCCTCCATGTATCCATCCAGTATTATATAAGGACTGTGCATCCGCAGCAAAACGATCTCAGATCTGCTTCTCCCACAGTACCACACTGCCCGCTTCTTCCGTTCTGCGGAGATCAATCAGCCGCTGGTTGGAGGAGCCCCGGAACAGCAGTGTAATATCGTACAGGGCTTCGATATACCGACCGTCCACCAGTACATCAAACAGAGACAGCAGTTCCTCCGTGGCTTCACAGTGCGCCCGTCCGTCCGGTGCAAGCAGATCCTTTTCATACGTGTACCCGCTGTAGCACCATATCGATTTTTCCGGATACCGGGCACGCACTTCTCTGACAAAAGGCAGCAGTGCCCGCTGGTTCGCCGGTTCCATGGGTTCCCCGCCCAGCAGTGTCAGCCCGTTGATGTAATCGGAGGACAGCTTCGCAAGCAGCTCTGCTTCCACTGTTTCGGTAAAAAGCTCGCCGAAGCTGAAATCCCATGTCTCTTTGTTGAAACAGCCGGGACAGTGGTGGGTACATCCGGACACAAACAGGGATACCCGCACACCGGGACCGTTGGCAATATCGTAAGGTTTGATGGTTGCGTAATGCATAGCGTCCTCCAGCCTGAAGTTTTTTATAGTATAGCGCAGACAAACAGCTTTTGTCAAGAGATTCTCCGTTCCCCTTGACAAAGAGAATGGTTTGTACTATAATAATTTTGAAGAAACTGCTGTTTCTGTACAATTTGCATTGACATTAAGGAGAAATATCATGAAAACCAAACTGCTGGCTCTTTGCCTTGCCGCCGTGCTTTCTCTGGGTGCTCTGGTATCCTGCGGTGCTGAAGAAGCGGAAACCGTGCCCGAAGAAACTGCTCCTGTAGAAACCGAAACGGAAACCGAGACCGAAACCGAAAAGGAAACCGAAGCCCCCAAGAAGCGTGACAAGCATCAGTACATTGATATGTATGTGGAAGAAGGCGACCGTACTCCTATCAGCCTGCTGACCGGCGGTTCTTCCGTTGGTGCCCGTATCGTTGTAGCAGAAGGATTCCTGGAAGAAGCCTCCATCCACTGCCCCAGCTGGAGCGACAATGTGGGCAGCCTGACCATGAAGGTCTTCAAGTGGAATACCGACTATGACACCACCGTTGCCGGCGAACCCGTCTTCTCCCAGACTTATGTGGACTATCAGGACAACGAAGAACTGTATGCGGAATTCTTCACCGATGACAGCCGCGGTCTGGAAGCAGGCGAATACCTGTGGTGGCTGGGTGACGGCGTGGATGCAGGCGGTTCCGGCGTCGGTCTGTGGGCGTACAAGTGCCCCACCGATATGGAAGGACTTGTGGAACTGTACCATAACGGTAAAGTAACCACCTCCAACGGCTGGCAGGGCTCCCTGACCATCGTAATTCCTGCGGAATGATCCCATTTCTGATCTGAAACACAAATAGATCCTGCGGCACAGAAAAAACGTATGGTTGGCTCTGTGCCGTTTTGATTTGCTTCCGGGATAAAAACTCCCGGAAACTCTTGACAAATCCTATCCCCCTCTTTATAATAATGATAAATTTACAAAAAAACGGAGCCTTTCATTTATGTTCAGAAAAACCCTTGCCTTTCTTCTGTGTCTGGTAATGCTGCTGTCTGCCGCTGCCTGCGGAGAAACTGCCGAAGAAAACACCGGCACGGATAACACTGCCGATACAACCGCTGCTGTGGAAACCCTGTCTGCGGAAGAACTGAAGCAGCAGGAAAAAGAAGCCTACTATGCTGCCCTGCCCGCCGTGGTGGAAGACGGTGCACAGATCGACATCATTTCCGGCACCTGGGTGGATATTTCCGCCGAAGAGCTGACCGGACAGAAGTTCAACGACGCTCTGTACAACCGGAACCTGGAAGTGGAAGAACGTCTGGGCGTAAAGATCGTGGAACACCGTCAGGACGACCGCAAGCAGATCCTTACCATCATCCGGAACAATGTGACTGCCGGTGACGGTACCTACGACGCCATCAGCAACATGACCAAGTATGTATCCAGTATGTTTGTATCCAATCTGCTGGTGGACATGAATACCGTGCCCAATCTGCAGACGGAAGAAAAATGGTGGAACCAGAGTGCCAACGAAAACTTCAGCATCGGCGGTTTCAGCTTCTGTCTGATCTCCTCCCTTTGCCAGAATGCAGACGATGTGGCAGCCATCATTCTGATCAACAAGGATATGTGCGTGGACTATAACCTGGGGCTTCCCTATGACGCCGTCAAGGAAAGCAAATGGACCTATGATATGATGTTTGAAATGGTGGAAAAGCTGCCGCTGGATTCCAACGGTGACGGTGCCATGGACGACCGTGACATCATGGGTATCGTCGGTCAGGTACAGGACGTACAGGCATCCATGATCGCCTGCGGTGTGGATTTCTTCGCCAAGGACGACAAGGATATCCCCTACTTTATTCTGCAGACGGAAGAAAATGTGGACAAGTTCAACAAGCTCTTCGATATGCTGACGGACAAGACCAGAGTATGTCTGGTAGACGGCTACAAGTTTGCGGGAGAGCTGACCGGCTGGGGTTACTGGCAAGACAAGTTCCTCATGGGTGAGGCTCTGTTTATGCTCCAGTATCCCGGCAACATGAGTACCTATCTGGACATGGAACACGATTATGGCGTACTGCCCATGCCCAAGTACAACGAACAGCAGAAGGAATACCGCACCATGACCAACACCGGCTTCACCAGTTGTCTGAGTGTCCCCAAGGTGCATGACAATGACATTTCCGACATCGGTCTGGTTCTGGAAGTCATGTCCTATCTGGCACTGGTGGATGTGAAGCCCATTTACATCAACAATTATTTGGAACAGCGGTACATCCGTGACGAAGAATCGGCGGAAATGATGATGCTGGCCATCGAAACAGCATACTATGATCCCGGTTTCGCTATGACCGACCAGTGGGGCAATCCCATGGCCATTCCCACCACGGTTGTGACCTCCGGCAGCAACACACTGGTTTCTTCCATCCAGAAAAAGGAATCTGCCATCAATGATGCCATCCAGAAGACCCTGGAAGCCATCGGACAGTAAAGAATGAAAAATGCGGTACGGTCTCTGTGTACATGGAAAACTGTGCCGCATTTCTTTTGCTGAAAATATCAAAAAAAGTTTCAAAAAGGTATTGACAAACCGGTTCTGCTGTGGTATACTATTGCCTGTCCGATGGATAAGCCGTAAGGTCTCCGGGATGCTAATATGGCTCAGTTGGTAGAGCACATCCTTGGTAAGGATGAGGTCCCCGGTTCGAATCCGGGTATTAGCTTGAAATGACTCCCTGCTTCACGTAAGTGTTGCGGGGAGATTTCATTTCTGCGGATAAACGATATTGTCGGAAAAAATATTTTTGCGGAAAACTTTTTGCAAAAAGGTATTGACAAACCGGAACCCCTGTGATATAATATTGCCTGTCCGATGGATAAGTCGCAAGACCTCCGGGATGCTAATATGGCTCAGTTGGTAGAGCACATCCTTGGTAAGGATGAGGTCCCCGGTTCGAATCCGGGTATTAGCTTGAAATGACTCCCTGTTGTACGAAAGTATGACAGGGAGATTTCATTTTTGCCGAAAAATATCCGTCCGCTCCGCCATTCTTTTGGTTTAATCCTGAAATCGGAGGTCCCCTCTTGACTTTTGACGGATTCTATAGTACAATATTCCTGTTATGACTCCAAAATTTTACAACATACGGATGGATATATCCATGAACAGTCGAAAACTTGCGGCAATCGCACTGATTCTTTCCATGCTGCTGGCAGGCTTTGCCGGATGCAGAACCAGCACAGAAGAAACAGCCCCCGAAACCGAAAGCACCATAGAAACCGAAATCGAAACGGAAACCGAGACCGAAGCAGAGACGGAAACCGAAACAGAAACCGAAACCGAAACGGAAACCGAACCGCCGCTGCCCGATGAAGCGGAACGGCTGGACGAAGCGGACTCCAACATCACCGGATGGTCCGATGAAGCAGATCACAATCTGCCCGACGGCGAAACCGAGACGGAACCCGAACCGGAAGAACCCAAACGGATCTACCACTATCTCAACGGCAAAACCGTAACGGAAGAAGAACAGAAAAAGCGTCCCGTTGCCATCATGGTCAACAACATCTATAACTGCCTGCCCCAGGCCGGGATCTCCATGGGAGATATGTTCTACGAATGTTCTGCGGAGGGCGGGATCACCAGACTGATGATGCTGACCACCGATTATGAAAACATCCCGCTGGTGGGTTCGATCCGTTCCTCCAGAGACTATTTCATTGATTTTCTGGCCAACCATGAGGCAATCTACATCCATGCCGGCGGTTCCGATATGGCTTATGAAAAGATCGCATGGCGGAAGATCAACAACCTGGACGGCGTGAATATGTACATTCCCGGTATGTTCTGGCGGGACGAATGGCGTCTGAACAATATGGGACTGGAGCACAGCCTGATGACCGACGGCGAAAAGATCGCTGCCGGGATCGAGTATCTGGGATATGACACCACCCTGCCGGATACATACGTATGTCCCTTTGA
>JAFZET010000418.1 GCA_017560565.1 Clostridia bacterium
GAACATCTGCACCCAGGCATGAGCCATAGTCCCCCCTGCGGGCACGCCGAAGAGCTTTTCGGACAGGGTACAGGCAGTTCCGGCACATCCGCCGATATAGGCAGCTCTGGCGCCGTACACAGCTGCGTCTTCCCCGTGTGCTCTGCGGGAGCCGAATTCGGAAATGGGTCTGCCCCCCGCCACACGCACCATTCTGGACGCCTTGGTAGCGATCAGGGACTGGTGGTTCAGCGCCAGCAGGACATAGGTTTCGATGAGCTGGGCTTCGATGGCGGGCGCACGGACAGTGAAAATGGGTTCCCCGGGGAAGATCACCGTTCCCTCCGGCACCGCCCACACATCCCCCGTAAACCGGAAGGAGGCAAGGTAGTCCAGAAACGCTTCGTCAAACTTATTCTTGCTCCGCAGAAAAGCGATATCGGCGGGAGAAAAATGCAGGTCTTCAATATACCTTACGATCTGTTCCAGCCCTGCCGCCACAGCATACCCGCCGCCGTCCGGCACCCTGCGGTAGAACACATCAAAATACGCAATATCATCCTTCAGAGGCGTATTGAAATACCCTCTGCCCATGGTCAGTTCATAAAAGTCGCACAGCAGCGACAGGCTGTATTCGTTATTCTTCATGTTTTTTATCCTCTTTGCGTTGTGCTTGGCGTTTTAGACGGGGGAACAGTCAAGCTCGGCATTGGTATTTGCATACTTCTTTTGACCAAACTTACGCATAAACCAATCCCCGCAAATCCTTTATCTCTGTCCGATCACTTTATTGCCCGGCTGCACTCCGTTAATTCTTAATTCTTATTTCTTAATTCTTAATTACCCCACGTTGTGTCTGTACCGGGTTTCCCATGCTTCCGCAACCAGTGCATCCACATCCACCAGAGCTTCCTGGGCTTCTACCTTGTCCAGTTCCGGCTGGGTGCGGGGGTGACGGGGGGTGAATACCGTACAGCAGTCCTCGTAGGGGAGGATAGAGGTCTCAAAGGTACCGATCCGGCGGGAGATACGGATGATTTCATCCTTGTCCATCCCGATGCAGGGACGGAAGATGGGCAGCTCGGATGCCGCTTCGGTGACGCACATGGCCTTGAGGGTCTGGCTTGCCACCTGACCGAGGCTTTCCCCGGTGACCAGCACTTCGCAGTGGTTTTCCTTTGCGCACATACCCGCCAGCCGCATCATGAACCGGCGGAGCAGCAGGGTGAAGTAGTCTTCTTCGCAGGTGTCTCTGAGCACTTCCTGGATATGGGTCAGGCTGATCACGTGTACCCGGATCCGTCCGCCGTATTCGGCAATTTCTTCCGCCAGCTGGAACACTTTGTCCCGGGCGGCTTCGCTGGTGTAGGGGAAGGATTCAAAATGGAGAGCGTCAATGGTCATGCCGCGCTTCATCATCATCCAGCCTGCCACAGGAGAGTCGATCCCGCCGGAGAGCAGCAGAAGCCCTCTGCCCGCAGAACCCACAGGCATCCCGCCGGCACCTGCGTCCTGACCGGCATGGATATACGCCGCCTGATCCCGGACTTCGATCCGCACGGTCACTTCGGGATTCTTCAGGTCTACCTTCAGATGGGGCATCACGGAAAGCACCGCCCCGCCCACTTCCGCCGCCAGCTCGGGAGAACCCAGAGGGAACCGCTTGTCACTGCGCTTGGCTTCACAGCGGAAGGTTTTCACACCGTCCAGCTTTTCCGGCAGATAGGCTTTTGCAGTTTCCAGAATGGCGTCCAGGGTCTTTTCGCAGGCAACGGCACGGCAGACGCCCACCAGCCCGAAGACCTTGCCGCAGCGGGCATACATTTCGTCAAAATTCATTTCGGCTTCGTCGTCGGCGGGTTCGATGTACACAGTGCTCTGCATATACCGGATATCGAACCGCCCCAGATCCGAGGCACGCCGCTTCAGTTCTTTCAGAAGCAGGGATTCAAACTGGTTCCGGTTGTTGCCCTTGAGTACGATTTCGCCGTATTTACACAGGATGACTTCCTTCATGGGAGTTTCCTCACTTTTCTGTTTTTAGTATGGATTACCTTACAGTATACCACATTTTTCTCCGGCTGCATAGGGGTTGGGCGAAAATTTGGCGAAAATACGCACAGATACACAAAAAGGAGCCTGCCGCACCGGAAAAGCAATTTCCTGATGCAGCAAGCCCCTGTCGGCTGCAAAAACGGTAGGGCGGGATGTAGGCATCCCGCCGCCGTATAATTTGGTATTCAACCACTTCTGTGAAAAAAAGAACGATTTGAGAGAACAAAATTGTACGTTTATTTTACAGAAATGGGGTATTTGCAAAACGTTAGACGGCGGGATGTGGGCATCCCGCCCTACGGCTTATACCGTTTGTTCAACCAACAACGGTTTCGTTAATTATCGTTCATGACCGAAACCGCCTTTCCGTATGACAGCGGTTACGCCTCATACTCGGTCAGCAGAACCTTTTTCCATTCCGCCGCGCCGTCTGCCAGATAATACGTCTCCACAGACCACGGGGTAATGGTGTCGGTCAGAACCACAGGCAGCAGGTCGCCGGTCACGGTCACAGCCGCTTCCTTGCCGGTGATTTCGTACAGACGCACAACCAGCCCGGTACCGTCTTCGCTTCTCTTGATGGCAGAGAGCATCACGTTGGGGCAGTCGATGGAAATCCCTGCATACGGCTTGTCGGACAGCTTGCCGGTGTGCCATGTTTCAATGATGTTGGTCACAGGCTTGTTCAGCTGTGCGGCGGTCTTGGTCACGGGACACCAGCACTTGCCCACAGGCATCAGGATATACTTGAAGTCGATCCGACCCTGATCTGTGAATTCGCTTTCCTCGGTACGGGGGCCGCCGTGGTCGCCGTAGATGGGGCTGCGCAGTACGGTCTGGTAGATCGTGCCTCCCTTCACACTGGAGCTGTAGGTGTTGTCGTTGACGATGGCGTAACCGCCGTTATCCCCCTTCACCGCAGTCCAGCGCAGACCGGGTTCTTCTTCCCCGTCCGCAGGTCTGGGCATTACGCCATAGGGAATCTCATAGTACGCTTCCGGATTTTCCACAGCCATGGGCCATGCCAGCTTGAGCATCTTGTACTTTTCATGCCAGTCGGCGTGGGCACGTACACTCAGCTTGTCGGAACCGGGTTCCAGAGAGAAATACTGGGTCAGAGTGGAATCGTTGTACCGGCTGACCACCTTTACAGTCGCACGTACCGGACCGTTTTCCAGTACAGTCACCTTCGCATCGGAGAACCGTGCCATTTCGTCCACGAAAAAGCTCTTGCCGTGGCTCCATGTGTCGTGGTAGTATTCGTCAATGACGGTGGGAACAGCCGCCCGACCGGTGATGATTTCTTTATCACATCTCTTGTCCACGAAGGAGGTGATGTATCCGCTGTATTCCTCAAACCGGATCCGGTAGATGTCGTTTTCCAGAATGGTGCCGCCGTGTTCGTTGGCGGTCATGTTGCCTGTCCACGGAGTTGCGGAAACCGCAGATTCCACGGAATTTTCTTCGTTTGTCAGGTAGTATACCGCATACCCCAGCGCAGGCACCCTGGCCTTGAACAGGGTATCCTTCCGCCAGTAGCATTCCAGCGTAGTGGAGTGAACAAGCTGGGTGGGAACAGGGTTTCCGTCGCAGTCCTTCACGCAGGCAAACTGCTTGTTGACCTGCACCAGTTCTTCCACAGCAAATCCGTGGGGATTGAAGACCACAACGGGCAGACCTTTTTCCGTGTTGGCGGTGTCGATCGCCCAGGACAGGGTCTGCAGAGCGTTGTTTTCCTGTACAGCGGCAGTGTTCTTCGCCTGCCCCAGCATATAGTCGGCATCATCGTACACTTCCATAATGGAGCAGCCGTCCATGGAGTCGTGAAAGTGACAGAAGCACACGTTTTTCCATGCTTCCTCAAACGCCTTGTTCTTGGGCTTCTTGCCGCAGAGCACCCCAGCCAGAATGCTGTAGGATTCCGCCGCACTCAGACCGGATTCGGCACGGCGGATGCCGTCCTTTACCCGATGCACAGCCGCAGGACAGCCGGGTGCGTGGTGCTGCAGATCGTCATGCAGTTCCGGGATCGGATAGCCGGAGTTTCTCACTTCTTCAAAGAAATCGTGGAGATCGGAGTAGATCAGCTCCTTTTCCGGATGTTCTGCTTTGTACTGTTCCAGCAGTTCCAGATTCCGGATGGTGGGACCGCCGCCGTGGTTGCCGACACCGTAAAAGAAGGGCAGTACGGGCAGGTCGGTGCGGGTCTTTTCATCCAGAAATGCCATCCGGTTTTCCAGCTGTTCCATTTCGCTGAAATTGAAGCAGTACGGATCCAGAATCCGATACGTGGTCACGGAAGAACCGTCCGGGGCAACCCACTGAAAAATATCGCTGTCCATGTCCTTTTCGTGGGGACCGGGACGCATGAAAATATAGCTGTCCATACCAGACTTTTTCAGGATCTGGGGCATCATGGCATTGTGTCCGAAACTGTCCACGTTATAGCCCACCTTGGCGGTTACGCCCAGAGTTTCCTTGAAATACCGCTGGGAATACAGGGACTGACGGGCAAAGGCTTCCCCGGCAGGCAGGTTGCAGTCGGGCTGTACGTGCCAGCCGCCCACCACAGTGAACCGTCCTTCCGCCACACGGGCTTTTACTTCTTCAAACATCTCCGGCGCAAATTCTTCCACCCACTGGTACACAGAAGCGGAGGAGCAGACAAACCGGAAATCGGGAAATTCCTTCATACGGTCAAGAGCGGAACGGATGGTAGCCTTGGCTTCCGCACTGCCTTCCTGCCAGCGCCACTGCCATACGGGGTCCAGGTGCGCATTGCCCACAAGGTAATAACGGGTCTTGTTTTTCATGGGAATTTTCCTTTCGGGATTGGAATTTTGTTGGTATAACTGTACCATATTTCCGGAAGGATGTCAAGAGGCGGCAGAAAAATGCACACAGCCCCGGGAACACAGGGAAATCCCGAAACCCCCATTGACAAACAGATGTTCGTATGCTATAATACAAAAAAACAAATGTTCTTTACTGGTAAGGAGGAGAGAAGGACAGAATGTATACCATAGGAAAATGCAAACGATGCGGGGAAGGCGTGCTGGCGGGAGACTTCTGCTACCGGATCGGCAGTGATTACTGGTGCAGAAGCTGTATCAGCAGAGCCGCCGTCATCGCAGCGGAAGAACGCCCCCGCCCGGCACCGTACATCATGGGGGAGCGATTTACGGGAAGGTACCGGGAACGGGAGATCGGACTGGGGCATCATCAGAATACAGGAACAGAAAGGGAAGGAGCGAACGGTTCATGCCGAAAAAGCTGGTAAAGAAAGTGACGGATCTGAAGGAAGCAAAAGCGGAGGCCATGAGCTGGCTGGGGAAAATGCACTGCATGGAAGCGGCGCTCCAGTCCGGGGAGCTGAGCCGGGAAACCAGAGAGAAACTGGAATACCGCCTGCACTGGCTGCGCAGAGGGCTGGGGGTTCTGGAGGAAGAGGAACGGCGGATCCTGCTGGGCATCGCAGACGGCTGCAGTGCGGAGGATCTGTGCGAACTGTGCGCCAGAGAAAAATCCTCCGTGTACGCCATCCGGAAGCGTGCCATGGACAAATTTGCACTGGCACTGTTCGGGCGTCTGCGGTAAAGGGAAGTCAGCAAGGCTTCCTTTTTTCTTTCCTGCCGAAAAGAAATCTGCCGAAACCGGGGGAAAACACGGTATGGCTATTGTTATTGGAAGAGAATTGTGCTACAATACTGATTGACCCTGATAAGAAAGGCTGTACCTATGCAAAGCTTCAATTTTCATACACATACCCTCCGCTGCCGCCACGCAAAGGGCAGTGAGCGGGAATTCATAGAAACCGCCATCGCCGCCGGTATGGATACCCTGGGCTTTTCCGACCATGCCCCCCAGATCTTCCCCGGCGATTACTATTCCGACTACCGGATGTTCCCGGAAGAGACGGAAGGGTACGTGAATACCCTGTGCGCCCTGCGGGAGGAATACCGGGACAGAATCAACATCCTCATCGGCTACGAAGCGGAATATTACCCGGACCTCTTTGAAGATCTGCTGAAACACATCCGACAGTACCCCTGTGACTATCTGATCCTGGGGCAGCATTTTCTGGACAACGAGACCACCCGCCGCTACTCCGGCAGAAAAACCGAGGATCCGCAGTACCTGACGGACTACGTGGATCAGGTCTGCGCCGGGATCCGCACCGGGGTCTTCACCTATGCCGCCCACCCGGATCTGCAGGATTTCACCGGAGACAGAGCCGTCTACCGCCGGGAATACAGCCGCCTGATCCGCTGCGCCATGGAAAACGACGTACCGCTGGAAATCAATATGCTGGGGATCGCCGGAGGAAGACACTACCCCTGTGAAGACTTCTGGGCACTGGCAGGCGAGATGGGTGCTTCCGCAGTGATCGGATGCGACGCCCATGAGCCCTATGCCCTGACAATGGAAGACGCCTATGGGAGAGCCATGGAGATCGCACAAAAGTATTCTCTCCGTCTGGTGAGACCGACCCTGCGCAGCCCTTTCTGAGGTGCAAGATGAACCGTTTCTCCCTCTCTCCCGCCGCCCGGAAAGCCCTCCTCATCGGCTGTATGTGCTCCATTTCCTATCTGGCAGTTTACGTAGCCCGGAACATTCTGGGTGCCGTGTCTCCCCAGATGATCGCCGGCGGCACCTTCACCACCGAATCCATCGGTACCCTTTCCTCCGTGTATTTCATCACCTACGCCGTGGGACAGCTGATCAACGGATCCATCGGAGACAAGATCCCCGCCAAATACATGATCGCCTTCGGTCTGGCACTGGCCGGGGTGGGCAATCTGTGCTTTCCCCTGTGCGCCGGGCTTCCCTTTGCCGGGTACGCCGCCTACGGTGCCTCCGGATTTTTCCTGTCCATGATCTACGGCCCCATGACCAAAGTGGTGGCGGAAAACACCGAACCCATCTACGCCACCCGGTGCAGTCTCGGGTATACCTTCGCCTCCTTCTTCGGTTCTCCCTCTGCGGGGATCCTGGCGGCATTTCTGACCTGGCAGAGCGTATTTCTCACCAGCAGCGTCATGCTCCTTCTGATGGGATGCGTCTGCTTTCTGGTGTTCACCCTGTTTGAAAGACGGGGCATCATCGTCTACGGACAGTACACCCGCCGGAGAACCGGTACCGCCTCCCGCACAGAAGGCATCCGTATCCTCTTTCGCCACCGGATCGTGAAATTCACCCTGATCTCCGTCCTCACCGGCGTGGTGCGCACCACTGTGGTATTCTGGCTGCCCACCTATCTGGCACAGTATCTGGGATTTGCGGAGGATACCGCCGCCCTTTTGTTCACCGCTGCCACCTTTGTGATCTCCATGACCGCTTTCGTGGCCGTGTTCCTCTACGAACGGCTGAACCGGAATATGGATCTGACCATCCGGATCGCCTTTATTGCTTCCGCCGCCGGGTTTGCCATGGTCTTTTTCTGGAAGCATCCCGCCGTCAACATCGTCTGCCTGATCTTCGCCATCATGTCCTCCAACATTGCCGCATCCATGCTCTGGAGCCGCTACTGCCCCAGCCTCAGAGATACGGGCATGGTCTCCTCCGCCACCGGCTTTCTGGATTTCATGAGCTACATGGCGGCTGCAGCCTCCTCCCGCCTGTTTGCCTCCGCCGCCCATACCATCGGCTGGTCGGGACTGATCCTGGTCTGGCTGTTCCTGATGCTTGCCGGTGTGGCTGTATCCTTTACCGGCTGTGACACCCCCGCAAAAAACGAACCCCAAGAAGGAGCCGACAAAACATGAAGAAAAAACTGTCGCCGTATCTGATCCTGGCGGAAGCCGTGTGCTTTTCGCTGGGCGGCGTGATCGTAAAATCCATACCCTGGGGTGCCATGTCCATCAACGGCGCCCGTTCCCTCATCGCAGGTCTTGTGATCTTCCTGTACATGAAGCTGCGGGGACATCCAGTGGTCTTCAACCGTTCCGTGTTTCTGGGCGGTGCCATGATGTGCGCCACCAGTGCCCTGTACGTGTACGCCAACAAGCTGACCACCGCCGCCTCCGCCATCATTCTGCAGTACACTGCCCCGGTGTTCATCATCCTGTTCATGGCAGTCTTCTTCCATAAGAAACCGGACCGGTGGGACATTGCCGCCATTCCGGTCATCGCCTGCGGGGTGATCTGCTTCTTTCTGGACAGCCTCATGGGGGGCGGCGGCTCCATGGCGGGCAATCTGCTGGCTCTGGCATCCGGTGCCACCTATGCCGTGGTCTTCATGATGAAGGTTCTGCCGGGCAGTGACAGCCTTTCCTCCGTCTTCACCGGCTGCATACTGGGGGCTATCATCGGCATTCCGTTCACTGTACAGGAAACTGCCTTTGCCCCCTCCGTCCTCGGTGCGGTGTTTACACTGTCCGTGTTCCAGTTTGCCTGCGCCTACATCTGCATGGCGGAAGGTCTGGAGCATACACCGCCCCTGACCGCCTCCCTGATCTCCACCATTGAACCCATTCTGAACCCCATTCTGGCCGCTCTGGTCATCGGGGAAACCCTGGGTATCACTGCTCTTGCGGGAGCGGTCATTGTAGTGGTCGGCATTCTTGCCTACAATATTCTTAAAGCCCGCTTCCCTGCCGACAAAGGAGAAGACCTATGAGCCGTTCCGCCGCCACGCTGAATATGACCACCGGCGCACCCCTGCCTCTGCTTCTGCGCTTCTGTCTTCCCATCCTGCTGGGGAACCTGATGCAGCAGCTGTACAACATGACGGACGCCGCCGTGGTGGGGCAGTTTGTGGGCACGGAAGCTCTGGCCGCCGTAGGTGCAACCGGCTCCATCCTGTTCATGGTCATCGGTTTCGTGGACGGGATGTGTGCGGGGCTGTGCATTCCCCTTGCCCGCTCCTTCGGTGGGGACGACCAACCCATGCTCCGCCGCTGTCTTGCCCATGCGGTATATCTGGCTGTATGTTTCGCCGCCATACTGACCGCTCTGACCTCCCTGACGCTGGGCTGGCTGCTGAACGCCATGAACACCCCCGCCGACATTTACGAATACGCCTTTATCTACCTGCGGGTGGTTTTTCTGGGGATTCCCGCCACCATTTTCTACAATCTGACCGCCGGAATCCTCCGTGTGCTGGGCAACAGCCGCACACCGCTGTATTTCCTGATCTTCGCCTCCATACTGAACATTGCCCTTGACCTGCTTCTGGTACTGGGTTTCCGCATGGGTGTGCTGGGTGTGGCGCTTGCCACTGTAATCGCCCAGCTGACTGCCTCCCTCGGCTGTTTTGTCTACATCCGCCGCCGGTATCCCATGCTCCGGCCGTCCCGTGAGGAGTGGCGTTTTGATTTCTCCATTGCCCTGCGGATGCTGCTGTCCGGTCTGCCCATGGCTCTGCAGTATTCCATCACCGCCATCGGCTCCATTCTGATCCAGACCGCCATCAACAATCTCGGCTCTCTTCTGGTGGCATCCGTTGCCGCCGCCCTGAAGATCCACAATCTTGCCCTTCTGCCCTTTACCACCCTTGGCAGTGCCATGGCCACCTGGTGCGGTCAGAACATGGGGGCAAAATCCATCGACCGGGTGGAGGAGGGGGTACGCTGCGGCATGAAGATCGCCATCGTCTACAGCATTGCCATGGGTGTGCTGCTCTTTATTTTCGGCAAGCCCATGACCCTCTTGTTCCTGCAGGCAAATGACCCCAACCTGCCCATTCTGACCGCCAATGCACAGGCATTTATCCGTGCCAACTGCTGCTGCTACATTCTGCTGGGTACCCTGACCGTCTACCGCTTCTCCCTGCAGGGGCTGGAGTACGGTCCCCTTGCCATGTTCGCCGGAATTTTTGAACTGGCGGCCCGCAGCAGTATTGCGCTGTTCCTTGCCCCCGTCTGGGGCTTTGCCGTGATCCGTTTTGCCAATCCCGCCGCATGGGTGGCAGCCTGTATTCTGCTGCTCCCGGCATACCATATCGTACTGAAAAAAGTGAAAAGCAGGCTCTGATGCTCTCTTTCCCTTTTCCACAGGAGGTTTTCATGTCCATTCCGATCAAACTGACCATATCGACCAAGCACATTCTGCCCACCAACCACAACATTTCCATGTACGACCAGTTCCGCAGTCAGGCCATGGCCGCCGTGGACGAAGTCATGGAAGAAATGGCGGAGATGCCCTATCCTGCCGAAGAATCGGCTTTTGCGGAGGAGCCCGTCATGGATGTGACTCCGGATCAGCTTCTGCCCGGTGACGAAGCCGATTTTGACCCGGAAGATCCCGAAACCAGAGAAGCCATACGCCGCCGTCTGGAAGCCCTGATCGACGAATGCTTCTCCCAGGCGGAGAACAGCGAGAACACGGGACGCTATATTTTCACCACGGAAGCCGACATGGAGGTGACCCCCGGCAGCATTGTCATCACCTACGATGAAGCCCCCGGTTCTGATCTGGGGGAAACCCGCAGCGTCATCCGTATCGACCGCTCCAATCTCAGTAGTCTGTCCATTGAACGCTCCGGCACCCTGATGAACACCCTGATCTGCGAAAAGGGACGCCGCCACACCTCCGTATATTTCTCCCCCCTGATCCCCGCCCCTCTGGAAGCCTGCACCTACACCCGCCGCTGCGACATCGATCTGGACGAAGAAGGCGGCGTGATCTTCCTGGACTACATCATCGAGATCCGCGGTGCCGACGTCCAGCGCACCACCATCCGCATGAATGTTATGCCTTTGGAACGGTAATATACACCCGGCATTCCCTCTGCCCCCTCATCCCACAGACAACGGAGACACATCATGGAAATCGTAAAAATTACCAATATACAGAACAGTCAGATCTTCCAGCAGGAGGGCGGCTTTGCCGATATTCCCGTCTGCGGCAGCTTTACACCAGATCCCACCGACCGGGGTACCGATCCTGCGGGATATCCGGGCAAGTCCGTGTGGGTCATGCTGAACCGGGAGGAGGACAATACCTTTGTGATCCTGCCCGTCCGCATTCCCCTGCAGGCTGACGGCACCTTCGCCGGTATCCTGCCCCATGTCCCCGCCGGCGGTCCCTACACCCTCTGGTGTCAGCTGGGCGGGGATGACGTCCACGGAGACTGGGAGCGGCGGGGAGAATGCCGTTTTCATCTGGGTGTGGGGGATCTGTTCCTGATCGCAGGGCAGTCCAATTCCGCCGGATACGGAAAGACTCCGGCGCACGACCCCGCCGACCCGGATGTACACCTGTTCACCAACGCCTTCTGCTGGCATACCGCCGCCCATCCCCTGAACGATTCCACCGGTTCCTGCCATCCCATCAACGCCGAGTGGGCAGTCTCCGGCACCTCCCCCTGGCTCCGCTTTGCCGCACTCATGCGCCGGGTGCTGGGCTATCCCATCGGGCTTCTGCAGGCATCCAAAGGCGACACCTGCATGACCCAGTGGTGCCCCCCGGACTTCCCCGATCCGCTGGCAGAAGAAAGAGGGCTTCTGGAACAGAAAGGCGAACTGTGGCAGCTTTCTCTGGATGTGGTCGCCGCCGCCGGCGGAAAGATTGCGGGGGTACTGTGGTACCAGGGCTGCAACGATGCCGATGCCGACCCGTGGACCGATATTTACGCTGACCGGTTTGATCATTATGTCACAAGGCTCCGTGCCGCACTGGATCAGCCCGCTCTGCCTTTCTACACAGTCCAGCTGAACAAAAGCCTCAGTGAAGATCCGGCAGACACGGCAGTTCTGCACCGCTGGGCAACCATCAAGGAGCTGCAGAGAAACGCTCCCCGCCGCCTGCCCCACGTATACGTCACCGCCTCCCACGACCAGCCCATGTCCGACCGGATCCACAACAGTTCCGCCGGCAACGTAGTGATCGGCGAACGGACGGCATGGCTTGCCCTGGAAAAAGAATACGGCAGACCGTACTTCGGCATGGCGCCGGATCTGCGGAAGGCTGTTCTTTCCCGTTCCACCGGCGTGCTCCGGCTGACCTTTGACAACGTATACGGCTATCTGGCGGAGCTGCAGCACCCCTATCCGGATCTGCAGGTGGATACCCCGGACGGCTCCATCCCCGTGCCCCGTCTGCTCCCCGCAGGAGATACCCTGATCGCCCGTCTGGATCCCGCAAAAACCGTATCCCTGCAGGAGGGTGTCACCGTATCCTTCGGTATCTCCCCCTTCGGTCATCCGGCTCTGCCCATGGATCGGATCACCGGCATTCCGCCGCTTGGCTTCTATAAGGTTCCCGTCCTGCTGGAAGACTGAAAAACAGCGTTTTGATAAAAAATTTCCTTAAAGAACCAATATATTGTTTCAAACCCCTTGACAAGCTACAAAATATCGTGTATACTGTAGCCGTGAAAGAATTGTCGCTTTCGCGAAAGAGCCTTCCTCTTCCCGTGCATGAAATGTCAGACCTCCCCTTCCGGGAAAACGACATCGCCTGCACGGTTTTTCCTTTCCATACCCATATATTCCGCTCACAATACCAAGGAGGATATTTCATGAAAACCAAACTACTGACCATGCTGTTGGCAGCCCTTATGACCGCCTCCGCCCTGACCGCCTGCGGTTCTGCCGGAGATTCCGCCGATACTGCCCCTGCCCAGACCGATACCGCCGCCGAAACCGAACCGGAAACCGACTATCTGGACGTTCTGGAAGTGCGGGACATGGGCGGACGCACCTTTGCCGTGTTCGGACAGAGCTACGCCGGACGGCAGAACTTCTATCTGGAAGAAAAAGACGGGGACGCCATGAACGATGCCCTCCGTTCCCGTGACCTTGCCGTGGAGGAGAGACTGAATATATCCCTCGTGTACGAAGGTCTGCAGGACAGAGGACAGGTGAAGAACAACATGAAAAGCCTGATCATGGCGGGGGACGAAACCTACCAGCTGGTCATCACCTCCCTCTCCGACGGGATCAATACCCTGTCCACCTCCGAGCTGCTGTACGACCTGCGTGCCCTGCCCTATCTGCAGCTGGAAAAAGAATACTGGAACAAGTCCATGTACGACAACATGACCTTCTACGGTAAGCAGTATTTCTCCACCGGCGCCATCTCCCTCCAGTATTATCTGACCCCTATCGTCATGCAGTTCAACAAGCAGCTGGCAACAGACTATCAGGTGGGCGATATCTATGAGATCGTCCGGGAGGGCAAATGGACAGTGGACAAGCTGATCGAGATCGCCTATTCCGTTTCTCATGACCTGAACGGCGACGGCACCATGACCACGGACGACTTCTACGGTCTCGTCGTGGACGGTACCTTCGGCAACGTGCTGTACAACGGCGCAGGCTTCTCCTCCGTTGCCTATGAAGGAGACAACTGTGTCCTGACCCTGGACTCCGCCGCCTCCATTGACTTTATCGACAAGTGCGCCGCCATGTTCGGCAATCGTGACGTGATCCTCAATGACGCAGACGGCGCCGGTCTCAACGCTACCCTGTTCCGGGACAACCGTACTCTGTTCATCACCAATACCGTTCTGGGCGCCTCCAATATGCGTGACATGGAAGAAGACTTCGGGATCATCCCCACACCCAAGTCCAACGAAGCTCAGGAATCCTATATGTCCTCCTGCAACACATGGCTTCCCTCCGGTATCGGCGTTCCTTCCATCTGCTCCACGCCGGAGGAAACCGGTCTGATCCTGGAAACCATGGCGTACATCTCCGACCAGTATCTGCGTACCGCCGTATATGACGTAACCCTGCAGGGCAAGGTGTCCCGTGACGAAGATTCCGCCGCCATGCTGGACCTGATCTACGCCCGTACCGCCTTTGACTTCAACACCGTCTTCGACTTCGGCGGTACCTCCATTCTGCTCCGGGAATGCGTACTGGGCGAAAAGGAAAACTTCTCCTCCAAATATGCCGCTGTGAAAACCAAGGCGCAGACCGCCCTTGACGATATGCTGGCTTTCGCAAAGGAATAATTTCAACCGTTCAAAACCGTTCTGTCTCTCCGGCAGGGCGGTTTTTTATCGGAATCCCGCCGGAAATCTTGTAATCCGACCGCCGCCATGCTATAATGAAACCACAAATCTCAAAAAGCAGGACAAATATCTATGAAAATACGAACCGCCCTCACCTGCCTTATGCTGGCATCACTGCTTCTCACCGGCTGTCAGAAAACGGAAAACACACCCACAGTCCCCGCCGAAACCGCCGCCGAAGAAACGGCTTCTGCCATTCCCGCCCCCACAGAACCGGTGTACCCGGTGTTCACCTGTCCCGGTGGGCTGTATGCCGAAGACGCAGAGATCACACTGGAGCTGACCCCATCCGAGCCGCTGCCAGAGGGGTACAAGATCTACTTTACCTCCAACGGTCAGGAGCCCACCAAACGGCATGACGAATACAGCTATTCCTTCCCTCTGCTGACCAAAGGCACCTCCATCACCATCCGTGCCGCCTGCTTTGATCCGGAGGGAAACGCCGTGGGTCCCATCGTCACCCAAACCTACATCCGGAACCGGGACAACCGCTTTACCGGAAAAACACTGGTCGCTGTGACCGCAAACGACAAAGACCTGAACGGCAGCAAGGGCATCTTCGCCAACCCCACCATGTCCGGAAAGGATTGGGAGCGTCCGGCGCACATCGAAATCTTTGACGCTGACGGAAAATGGATGGTCTCCCAGAACGGCGGCGTCCGGGTCTTCGGCGGCTCCTCCCGTACCCTGCCCCAGAAATCCCTGCGTCTGGTCGCCCGGAAGGACGGGTACTATGACGCATCCAAGTATAACGGCAGGGGCAGCTTCGATGTCCCCCTGTTCAGCGGACGCCTGATCGAAGACGGTACGGAGTCCGGTACCCTGCTGGAAAAATATGACCGGTTCGTGCTCCGGAACGGCGGCAACGACTCCCTGCAGGCCACCGCCGCCGATCCCCTGCAGATGACCCTGCTCCGGGACAATGCTGCCAACACCTTTGCCGCCGCCGTGGCTCCCGCCCTGACCGTACAGCATTCTCAGATGGCAGCCGTTTTCCTGAACGGGGAATACTACGGCATTCTGGATATGAAGGAAGACGTAAACGACAACTACATCCGCAACGTCTACGGTCTGCCGGACAAGGACAATATCACCGTCATCAAGTCCGAGCTGGACACCACCCGGCACTGCACAAAACACACAAGCGGCGGAGAATGCCGGTTCTGCAATGTGTGGTTCTTCTATGAAGTGGACGACGGTGCGGAAAGCGAACTGGATGTGCTGACGGAACTGCTGGAAAAAGCCGCCGGTACCGCACCGGAAACCGCCTTCCAGTACATTGCCGCCGCCTTTGATATGGATTCCCTGATCCAGTACTACGCCCTGAATCTGTATCTTTCCAACACCGACTGGCCCCACAACAATGTGCGGCTGTGGCGGTACACCGGCGAACCCATAGAAGGCATCACCGTCACGGACGGTCTGTGGCGCTTTTCCCTCCGGGACATGGACTTCACCATGGGTCGGTACGACTGTCTGGTACTGCCGGAAATCGACACCTCCGCCGATGTGGACACTTTCCGCCGCTGTCTGGGCAATTACTGGGACGAAGACTACGATGATCTGTACCCCGACTCCCTCCTGCTCCAGAGCCTCCTTGACTGCTGTCTGCAGAACGATACCTTCCGTACCCGGTTTACCGAATACTGCCGCACCCTTGCCTCCGATGCCAACCGTGACCTGCTGCTGTCCATGATCGACACCGCAGCCGCCGGCATCCGCAGCGAGATCCCGTACCATCTGGAACGCTGGGCAGGCACCTTTGACGGCGGATATACAGCGGAAAACTGGGAAATCCAGGTGGAAAACATGAAAACCTTCGTAAAAGAACGCCCGGCATACTTCCTTGCCCAGCTGGAGGATGCCATGGCACGGTACGAATAAACAAGCTCCCCAAAAAATCCATACAAAAAGGTCAGCAGAATCCCTGTTGACCTTTTTTTCATTGTATTCACTTGCTGAGCGCCAAAAGCCGCAGGAAGCCCAGCATCTGCTGTCGGGTATCCGCAGGCAGCTCCCGGACGGTACGGATCATGGCCGTGATGGTTTTCAGCTTTCCCTCCGTCAGATCCGTCAGGGTACGGGCATCATTGACCTCCAGCACCCGGAAGAACACCTCCGTAAACAGCCGCCGGTCGTCTTCCCCCATCTGCGCCAGCCATCGCCGGATCCGCTCGCCCCCCTCCACTGCCTCCGGTGTCAGGGCAGGCAGATGCTCAAACCCCGGTCCCAGCACCTGCCAGGAAAAAGGATCGTGCTGAAACAGCCGCGTATGGGTACTGCGCACCACCTCATACGGTCCGCTCTGCTCCAGCAGCATCCCCACACTGGAGGACTGGGGCAGAAGAGTCAGCAGCCGGTCTTCCATAGCCGCATACGCCGCAGACCGGACAAAGGCTTCCGTAAACCCCGGTCCGTCATTGCTGTATGCCCGCAGGATCCGCCGTCTTATGCTGTCTTTGGCGCAGACCGCCCCGTAAATGGCCAGATTCCCCCCTTTGGAATGACCGCCCAGCCGGATATCCCCCCGGAACAAACCGCCCATTTCCTCCACATACAATACCGCAGCCTGCTGGCTGGGTGTAGGGGAAAGAAAGCTCAGCTGAAAATCCTCATGCCAGCCCACCAGCGTGTCATCCGTCCCCCGGAAGGCAAGAAACAGACTGTTGTCCGGCAGAAGAAAGGTCACAGCCGCAAACTGCTTGCCCGTTTCTTCATCCAGCTCACTGCGGTAACAGGTTATATACACCTCACGGTACCGCCTGCACG
Organism: Clostridia bacterium; assembly: GCA_017560565.1. GTDB lineage: Bacteria > Bacillota > Clostridia > Oscillospirales > CAG-272 > UMGS1696. Next base: position 16,766 of record JAFZET010000418.1, read on the forward strand.
CCGCTGCCTGCCGGAACAGGGTGTTGGTCACCGCCGGAATCAGCACACCGAAATCTATCCCCTCCGGGTGCATATCAAAAAACGCACGGCTGGCATCCCCCAGCTTCACGGGTCCGGGGAACACGCCCTCCGGCACGATCCCTCCAAAATCCACAAAGGAAAGCATGGAAAACAGCAGATTATCCACTTCATTGAACGGAGATGCCGCAAAGGACAGATCTCCCCGCCATGCAATATAATCCAGTAAGTTGGACAAAGAAAGCCCCCCGTTTCTGAAAAGTAAGATGTGCAAAGTAAGAAATAAGAAGTACCGGTTTTCACGGACAGAAATATACAGAAACAGTATATGCCCTGACATACATTTCCATACACAACCGAAAAAACTTACGCTACTTCTTACTTCTTATCTCTTATTTATTCCGCCGCATTCTCCAGCATCTGGATATATTCCTCCAGACATACGCCCAGGTCGTGGATTTTCTTGGCGTGGTACCGTCCCACGTACCGCCAGTGCCATGGCTCAAACTGAATGGTGGTCACACTGAACTTCTCTTCCGGGAAACGCAGGATAAACCCGAATTTCCACGCATTTTCCACCAGCCACTTATAGTGATCCGTATACTGGAAATCCGTGGAGAAGGAAGCGTCTGTTGCCATATCCACAGCCAGACCTGTCTGATGCTCACTGGTACCCGGACGGGTGGAGTAGGTCAGAACAATGGCCTCCGCCTCCTGTCTGGTGATGTTGGGGTTCTTGGTCAGCTCGTTGTTGGTGTAAGTCTCAAACAGCATGGTCTGGTAGCTGTATGTACGGAATCCGCTGTTCACCTGCATCCCCGTCAGATTGGCGCTGTTCATCTCCAGAAGCAGAGCTTCCAGTGCCTTTGCTGCCACCTGCCGCAGCTTCTGCGTGGTCTTCCCCTTGGCAGTCGCCGCAACGTCCAGCAGATCCGTGGGAGAATAGTCTGCGGAAACAGGGTTGGCATAGTTCACCAGATCCAGATAGCCATCCCGGTTTTCCGGCGCCATGTACTGCTCATACACCGTCAGGTCGTTCACGAAGGTCACATTGGCCAGCTCCATGTCGATCTCGCCGTTGTCGTCTTCCAACCCAGTGGAGGGCAGGAAAGCATTCTCCTCAGGAATAGGATCCATGGGCGTCTGGGGCTTCTGGCGGAAGGTGGGATCCAGATACAGGATCACCTTGTTCTTCGCCTGCTCTTCCGTGGTTTCCGTATCCACCAGCTTGGCAAGGGCGATCACCTTCCCGTCGATCTGCAGGGACAGATTGTCCATCACATCCTCCACAAAATCCACGCTGACCCATACTTCCTCACCCACCAGCCGGTTTTTTCCGTCCAGCGGTACCGTCTGCCCGTTGACCACCGCTTCGGCGATCCCGTCCGGGAAGGTCACATATTCTTCCGTTCCGTCCCCCCGGCTGTCGTCCAGCCCGGCATGGGCAAACAGAAACCGTCTTTCCGCTGCGGAACCGGTCTGTGCCATATCCAGATAGTCTGCCAGATCCTGGAAACAGAAATAGTACACCCCATCAGCATACGCCGTTTCAAACTCCGCCGTCCGCACCTTTGTGCCGCCGTAGGTATAGGTATATCTTACCTCGTCCACTGCATCCGGCGTGTGGTGGAACACCAGAAGGAAGATCCCCCCCGCCAGAAGTGCCATGATCAGAAGAACGATGCCGAACACCGTCAGCCGTCCCATGAAGACCTGCCGGTTTCTGGCTCTGCGCCGTCTGGCTTCCTGCTTCTGCATCATCCGCTCCACTTCAGCCTGTCTGCGCCGCTGTGCCGCCGTAGCCGCCTGCCTCTGCTGATACGCACGGTATTCCCGCTCTGTCATCTGATGGGGCTGCCGCTGTCCGCCTGCATAACTGCGGGACTGGCTGCCTGCATAACTTGACTGTCCAGCCGGTCTTCCGTTACCGCCTGCACTGCGTCCGGTCGGCTGTCTTCCGGCACCGGCGGGACTGCGCTGTCCGCCGCTGCGGTTATTCTGCGGTCTGCCGTATCCGTTTGGCATGGTGTATCCCTCCTTTCGCCGATTCTGCAAATATCATGCCCGATCCTTCTTTTCGATTACCATAAAGAAAGGACTTTCGGGCGAATTGAGCATCCGGAACTGGGCAATGCTGAACTGGAACCGGGAAATGGTGGAGAAATACTGTACCAGCTCCTCCCCTTCCAGTGCCCCCTCCGGGTGTCCGGGATATACCGCCACCAGCAGCACGCCGCCGTCATCCAGCATATCCAGCGCATTTTTTACCGCCGGCAGGGTGGTCGTCCGCATGGTGGTCAGCTTTTTGTTGCCCGCCCCCGGCAGATAGCCAAGATTGAACATCCCGGCTTTGATCTTCCCCTGCACGAACTCGTTTGCCCGGTGGTGGGAAGCACAGATCAGCCGCCAGTTATCGGGACAGCCGTTTTTCGCCAGGTTCTCCGCCGTAGACCGCAGAGCCGCCGGCTGGATATCAAAAGCGGTCACTTCCCCCTCCGGTCCTACCAGCTGGGAGAGAAACACGGTGTCATATCCGTTGCCCATGGTGAAATCCACCGCCCGGTCACCGGGACCCAGATGGGCTTTGATGAAGGTTTTCTGCAGAGATAATAAATCGGTCATGGGCATGATATGCGCCCGTCCTTTCTTCACTTCGGATGCATCGCCGCACCCGTATACCGTATAAGACGGTAAATTGTTTACCGTATAAGACGGTAAACGGGGAGAAAAAGTTCCCGATTCCTCCCCATTTTACCATTGTTTATTCAGCCAATCATTGCCCGGGCGGCATCGTATGCCTTCATGTTCACTTCCAGTGCCTTGGCGGGAACACAGGAAGCCACAGCTGCCCGCAGTACGTCTTCTTCAAAGCCCAGCACGTCAGCTGCCAGACCCATCAGTGCCACATTGGAAGCCCGTTCGTTGCCGGATTCTCTGGCAATGGACTGCACATCATACGCACGGATATCCACGGCCAGTGCCTGCATCTTTTCCACCAGTTCACCGGGATATTCCGCCGCACCCACGATGACGGGCATGGGATTGATCTCCTGCAGGGAAGTCACCACAGTGCCGCCGATCTTCAGGCAGGGCAGCCATCTGGCAGATTCCAGCAGCTCAAAGCTCAGAATCACATCCGCTTCCCCGGCACCGATCACCGGAGAATACACAGCCTCGTCCCCGTACCGTACATACGTGACCACGCTGCCGCCTCTCTGGGACATCCCATGTACTTCCGATACCTTTACATCATAACCGGCGTCCATGGCGGCCTTCCCCAGAATCTTGGAAGCCAGCAGAGAACCCTGCCCGCCTACGCCTACAATCATTATATTCTTTATCATTTTTCGCACTCCTTACCCTTCAATCGCATCAAACTTGCACATCTGCGGACAGAGCCCACAGCCCACGCACATGCTGGCGTCGATTTTCGCCTTCTTGTCAGCGAAAGAAATGCAGGGACAGCCGATCTTCATGCAGGCACGGCAGCCTTTGCACTTGTCGGGATCGATCTTCACGGGGGGATTCTTCTTGACAGACTTCAGCAGAGCACAGGGACGGCGGCAGATCACCACGGAGGGACAGTCGGCAGCCACTTCTTCCCTGATCACGGCTTCCAGAGCGGACAGATCGCCCGGGTCAACCGCACGTACATGAGCCGCATCCACGCCCAGCGCAATGCAGATGGCTTCCAGAGACAGATTCTTGGCAGGCTGACCCTTCAGGGTGTTCCCGGTCAGGGGATTTTCCTGGTGTCCGGTCATGCCGGTGATGCTGTTGTCCAGAATCAGAGTCGTCAGGGGAGAATTGTTGTAAACCGCATTCACCAGCCCCGTCATACCGGAGTGCATAAACGTAGAGTCACCGATTACCGCAACATACTTGTCCCCTTCGCCTCTTGCCTGCAGAGTACCGTGGAGAGAAGAAATGGATGCGCCCATGCAGTAAACGGAGTCAATGGCATTCAGCGGTGCCACAGCACCCAGGGTGTAGCAGCCGATGTCGCCGGAAACCCGCAGCTTCAGCTTGTTCAGGGTATAGAATACGCCTCTGTGAGGACAGCCGGGACACAGCACCGGAGGTCTGCCAGGGATATCGTCGCCCAGCATGGTGTTGTCCGCTTCTTCGCCCAGCAGCAGCTTCTTCAGCAGTTCGTCGGAGTATTCGCCGCACAGGGGCAGTACATCCTTGCCGATCACGTTCAGACCGTGGGCTTTACAGAAGTCTTCGATCACCGGATCCAGTTCTTCGATTACATACACCGTTTCGTACTTTGCCGCAAATTCACAGATCTTCTTTTCCGGCAGGGGGTTCACCAGACCCAGCTTCAGGTAGGATGCGTTCTTCCCGAAGGCTTCTCTGGCATAGTTGTAAGCGTTCCCGGCGGAGATGATCCCCACCTGGGTGCCGTTGTCTTCAATGGTGTTCAGATCGGTGGTTTCCGCAAATTCCCGGAGCGCCGCCAGATGTTCTTCCACCACAACGTGCCGCTTCTTGGCGTTGGCAGGCATCATAACGTGCTTGCCGGGATCCTTTACGTATTCGCAGATTTCCTTTTCCACACGATCGCCCAGTTCCACTACGCTTCTGGAGTGGGAGGCTCTGGTGGTCATCCGCAGGATAAAGGGGGTGTCAAACCGTTCGGACAGCTCGTAAGCCGCCTTCACGTATGCCACGCATTCCGCACCGTTGGCAGGTTCCACCATGGGCAGCTTTGCGCCGATGGCGTAGTGACGGCTGTCCTGTTCGTTCTGGGAGGAGTGCATCCCCGGGTCGTCCGCCACGCCGATGACCAGACCTGCAGATACACCGGTATACCCTGCCACAAACAGCGGGTCAGCCGCTACGTTCAGACCAACGTGCTTCATGCCGCAGAAGGCTCTGCCGCCGCCGATAGCCGCACCCATAGCCGCTTCCAGAGCTACCTTTTCGTTGGGTGCCCATTCGGCATAGATCTCTTCATACTTTGCGACTTCTTCCGTAATTTCCGTACTGGGAGTCCCCGGATAACTGGACACGAACCGCACGCCCGCTTCATACAGCCCTCTGGCCACAGCGGCGTTCCCAAGCATCAGTTCTTTCATGGGTATATACCTCTTGTTGTTTTTTGTTTATTTTTTTATTATACACGATTGACCGGTGGGTTGTCAAGATTTTTGTTTGTTTTTGGCACCAGACAGACCGTTCTGCGCTGCAGACGAATTGACTTTTCCCTGATATAGCAACACAAAAAAGCGAAGCCGGAAGTGATCCGACCTCGCTCTTTCTGTTTTATGAAACTTTACGTACAACCGTTCCGGATTACTTGGCGGTGATACCGTCGATGATCACGCTGAAGTAAGGAGCGGCACGGAAGGTGGATTCTGCGAAGTAACCGTCAGCAACGGCTTCCACAGTTTCGCCTTCGTAGATTACGGTCATGGTGGAGAAGTCAATGAAAGACAGATCCACGGGGCAGGAAGTCAGAGTCTGACCGCCAACGGTGAAGGTGGAGGTGTCAAATACGTGCAGAGAGCCGTCCTTCAGAGCAGCTTCCACTTCGGCAACCTTTTCGGCAGTGCCGGCAGCGCAGGAAGCACCCAGTTCAGTGATGGCAACAGCGTCAGCGGAGTAGCCCTTGGCCCAGTCAGCTTCCACGTCACCGCCCTTCATAACGGTTTCAAATGCGTATTCGTAGTACTTCTGCCATACGTTGGTAGCAGAGGTCAGAGCTGCGGTGGGAGCGGTTTCCAGCATATCAATGTTGTAGCCAACAGAGTAGCAGATCTTGCCGCTGTTCAGCAGCTTCTGGGTAGCGGAGGGAGCACCGGTGGTATCGGCGTGCTGGCAGATGATTACGGCACCGTTGGCGATCAGCGCTTCAGCGGCGGCAGCTTCCATGCCTACGTCGGACCAGGAGTTGGTGTAGTTCACTTCCATTACTACATTGGGAACGATGGAGCGTACGCCCAGGAAGAATGCGGTGTAACCGGAAATAACTTCAGCGAAAGGATAAGCGCCTACGTAACCGATCTTCACATTGCCGTCCTTGTCAAAGGAAGCGGGCTGGATGTCCTTGGTCAGAGTACCGGTTTCCAGCAGTTCCTTCAGCTTCATACCGGCAACAACACCGGATACGTAACGGGATTCGTAAACAGCGGTAAATGCGTTCTTCAGGTTCGGCAGACCGGAAATGCCGGCGAAGTCACCGGTCATAGCCAGGAAGGTAACTTCCGGGAACTGTTCGGCAGCCTGTGCCATGAATGCCTGATGACCGTAGGAGTTGGAAACCACAACGGAACAGCCGTTGGCAACCAGGTCGGTAGCGGCGTCCAGAGCGGCGGAATCTTCACCGATCTTGTACTTCCAGATGATCTGGGAATCGGCCAGACCCAGTTCCTTGGCGGCAGCCTTGATACCGTTGATGTGTGCCAGAGAGTAGCCTTCGGTTTCGTCACCGATCAGAATAACACCGATCTTGAAATTCGGGTCAACCCCGCAGCTGGTGAACAGAGTCGCCATGGTGCATACCATTGCAATCGCCATAACCAGAGCGGCAATCTTCTTGAACATTGTCATGTTCCTCCTGTTTTTTTATTTTTTATGTATCGAAAATCCCCGCAGGGGGATCTTTGACCGAGATCATCTGCCTGCTTATTCTTCATCCACAAACTGCACGCCGCCTGCCTCGTCCATGGAAGCGATGCGTGCCAGGGATTCCACACGGATACCGGCGGCCCGTACCTTGCTGCCGCCTTCCTGATAGGCTTTTTCAATGGCGATCCCCGCACCGGCTACGGAAGCACCGGCACAGTACACCAGCTCCAGCAGGGCAAACAGCGCACTGCCCTTGGCAAGGAAGTCGTCAACGATCAGCACCTTGTCCCCGGGCAGCAGAAAATCCTTCGCCACATAAATGGTGTATGTCCGTTCATGGGTGTAGGAATATACTTCCGCACGGTAGACATCGCCGGAGATATTGTTGGTGGGTGTTTTCTTGGCAAAGAGCACCGGCACACCGAAATACTGCGCCGTCAGAGCCGCAATCCCGATGCCGGAAGCTTCAATGGTCAGTACCTTGGTGATCCCCTCGTCCTTGAAAAGACGATAGAATTCCTTCCCCAGTTCACAGAGAAACGGTACATCCATCTGGTGGTTCAGAAAACTGTCCACCTTCAGCACATTGCCTTTACCGATCTTGCCGTCCCGGCGGATTCTTTCCTCCAGCAGCTTCATATATGTCCTCCGCTATGTAAGTCTGTCCGGAAATGCCTGTCCATCACAATATGGTCACAGGTACCAGAATATATCTTCATTATACACAATTCGTTCTCATTTTGCAAGAAACTCCCGCACAAACATCTGTCTGCAAACCGCTTCTTTTTTGTCAGTTTTAAACAATATCCTGTATGCACACCCCGGATTCCGACTGCGGCAGGTACAGCTTCTCCGCCGTGTCTCCCAGAATCCGGTAGGCTTCCTCCATTTCCGCCGCCGTTGTTCCTCTGCCGAAGGAAAGCCGCACCGCCGATACCGCTTCCCCCTCACTGTACCCCATGGCAAGCAGGGCATCGGAAGGCTCCGGCACCGTGCTGTGGCAGGCAGAACCAGCGGAACAGCAAAGCCCCGCCAGATCGCAGGCCAGCACCAGTGTCTCCCCCAAAGGCCCCGCCGGGAACACAAAATGGCTCACCGACCCGATCCGGCACGCCTCCGCACCGCTGATACGCACCGGGATCCCCGCCGCTGCCATCCGCCGGAGAAAATCCGCCTCCAGTCTGTCCCGCAGAGGAGCCATCCACACCGGCTCTCCCCACACAGAGGCAGCAGCCGCCATGGACCAGATCCCCGGCAGATTCTCCGTACCGCCCCGGGACCCGTGCTCCTGTCCGCCGCCCTTCTGCAAAGGTACCAGGGGCACTCTGTGAAACACCGCACCAACCCCGGGCATGGCACCGAATTTGTGACCGGAGATCACCATCATATCCACCCCGGAGGGCAGGGGAATGTGTCCCGCCGCCTGCACCGCATCCGTGAGAAACAAAGCCCCGCATCCATGTGCAAAAGCCGCCAGTTCTGTCACCGGCTGACAGACCCCCGTTTCATTCTGTACCGCCATCACACAGCAGAACCCCACGTCCTCTCCCAGCCGTGCCCGGAAATCCGCTGCATCTGCCGCACCGCTCCGGCTGACCGCACAGGTTTCCATCGTCATCCCCGCCGGAAGTGCAAAAGCCTTTACCGCCTCCATAACTGCCGGATGCTCCAGTGGGGACAGGATCACCCGATTCCGCCCGCACGCCAGAGAATGCCGCACCAGGGAATACACCGCCAGCGCAAGCCCCTCCGTGCCGCCGGAAACAAAGGTTACATCCCCGTCCCAGCCAGTCGCCTGCAGAAGCCGCACCCGTGCCTCCGCCAGCCTGTCCGCCGCATCCATACCGAATGAATGTACAGAGGAAGGATTGGCAGGTACCGGATCCGCCAGCCACCGCCGCAGTTCTTCCGCCGCCGCCGGACACAGGGGAGCCGTCGCCGCCCAGTCTGCGTAAATTGGTTTTGTGTTCTTCATAAGACAACCCCTATACAGATAAGAAATAAGAAGTAAGACGGGAGAATGTCTCCTCTGCTTCTTACTTCTTATCTCTTACATCTTACATATTCTCAGCCAATGGTAATGGTAAAGCTCTGTTCGTATTCCGCACCGGATGCCAGACGGAGCATATCCCGCTTGGTTTCCAGATCGTCTACCTTGCCGTCATCGGCAGGAACGCTCATCCAGGGCTCAATGCACACATAGGGCGCTTCGGTCTGGGGCTTGTGCCAGAAACCAACGTACTTCATGCCGGGGTAGGTCACCTTTACAAACCGCTTGGAAACGCCGCCCTTCAGGGTCACTTCTTCGGCAACATCGGTCAGGAAAATGGCGTCATCATCGAACAGATTGTGTGCCAGCTTGAAGCTCTTGCCGCAGCGTACCTTGAAAGGCTTGGTTTCGCCCAGGTAGTAGCAGGTTTCGCTCATGCACAGCTGGCGGGGTTCGCACTTTTCCGCAAAGGTAATGGTGTAGTCTTCAAAGGTTTCGCCTTCTGCCAGAGGCACATTGAAGCCGGGATGACCGCCGATGGCATAGATCAGTTCCTTTTCGTCGTTGTTCTTTACATGGAAGGTGGTCACAACGGATGCGCCGTCCAGAGTGTAGGTCAGAAGCAGTTCAAAGTGGAAGGGGTACTGGGCGTAGGTCACATCGGAATCCGCCAGACGGAAGGTCAGGCTGGTGTCGGTCTGTTCCGCCAGCTCATAAGCAGTCTTGCGTGCAAAGCCGTGGAGGTTCATTTCGTAGGTCTTGCCCTGATAGGTGTACTTGCCGTCCCACAGACGACCGCAGATGGGGAACAGGTTGTATGCATGACCGGTCCAGTATTCCGGATCCGCCTGCCACAGATATTCCACACCGGTCTTCTTCAGCACCAGAGAGGTCATTTCTGCCCCCATATCGGTAACAGTCACCTTGATTTTCGCATTTTCAATGGTATAAAGCATAGTTTACACTCCTTTTTACAGTAGTATTGGATGCCTATAGTATACCGCACTTGCCTCATTTTGTAAAGAGGAAAAAGGAAAAACTGCCCTGTAAAGAGCAGCTTTCCCTTGTCTATTTAGCAGGAGAGAGAGGGATTGGCAAATGCAGTACACGGTTCTCTGTCGGTCACGGAAAACCGTGGCTGAGGGTGGCGGGCATCAAACGGTTGCCTAAGGAGCGGCGATACCCGTCTGCCCTCAGCAGTGTAATATGTGAGGAGGGGGTTAGCGTATGGAATCAGTCACCCAGAACGTTTGCGCAGAACTTGTCAAGCAGCATTGCAAGCTCGGAGCGCTTTGCACTGGCGTTGGGCGTCAGACGGTTGCTGGAAGTAATCAGGTAAGAATTCTTGGCAGCATATTCCACAGCGTCGTATGCCCAGTCCGGAATATCCTTCTTGTCGTTTACGGCAATGTTGGTACCGGCAGCGTTGGTGTTCAGCTTTTCAATATAGGAAGCATAGCGTTCCATCAGCACATACATCTGTGCGTGGGTGATTTCATCCTTGGGACCAAACTTGCCGTTGCCGTAACCTTCAATCAGACCGTTGTCGGAAGCCCACTTGATGTAGGGGATCGCATACTTGATGCTCTGATCCGTAGAGGAAACATCCTTGAAATCGGAGGTGTAGCCGTAACGGGATGCCGCAGCGTCAGCGTCGATGCCTGCCAGACGACCCAGAACGGTTACAAACATGGCTCTGGTCATAGTGGTGTTGGGCTCGAACTTGGTGGCGGACATACCGGTGAACAGACCGTTTTCATAAACGAACTGAATGGACTTGTAGTAGGTTGCGCTCTTGGAAACGTCAGTGAAGGGGTTGTCCCATGCCTTTTCGGCGAAGGTAACGGTGACAGTCACCTTGGCCTGTACGTTTTCCACAGTCAGCTTACCGTCGTTGGGAACAGCAACATTCTTGTTGTTTACCTTGATGGTGCTGATGGTATAGCCATCGTTGGGGGTAATGGTGAACTGTGCGTCGTGACCATGGGTAACTTCCTTGGGACCGGTAACCTTACCGTTCTTGGGAGTGGTGATGGTCACAGCATACTTACCGGCGTCATCGCTGTCTCTGTCGATCACGTATTCATCGTTCTGGACAATGATTACAGTGTCTTCATCCTTGCTGGAGTATACCAGCTTACCGGCAGTCTTGGAGGAGTTGGTGAAGGTTACTTCCACGCTGACGGAAGCCTTGGTTGCCACGTAAACAGCACCGCGGATCATGGTCAGGGTGTGACCGTTCAGGTCGATTTCCAGAGACTTGTCCACTGCATAGTCGGAAGTCATGGTAACATCCCGGCGCAGCTCAATGGAGGGGATCCGGCTGGTGTTGGTGCCGGTGTAGCTGGCTGCAATGGTTTCCGCTCTTTCCAGTGCGTCGTACAGATCTTCAAACGCCTCGGTCAGATACATTTTGTCGGTGGTGTTGTAGTAGGTCAGTACGGCATCGGGAATGGCAACATCGATTTTTACATCATCATACTTGGTGGTGGTGGTCTTGGTGCCAACGGTTACCTGTTCGGTGTAGGATACGCGGATGGAATCGGTATCTTCATCGATCATGGTGGGGGTCAGCTTGACGGTATACTTCACGCCGTTTTCGGTGATGGTATAGGAGGTCTTGGCAGCACCGGTTTCGGTATCGCTTACCTTGAACACTCTCTGGTTGCCGTCATCGTACTTGGCGGTGATGGTGAATTCGTGAACCTTGGGTGCTTCACCTTCCAGGTACTGTGCCTTTTCGGAGGTAGCGGTGATGGAGGTCAGCAGAGGTCTCTTGATGACCTTGATGCTGTTCATGGTAACATCCCAGATGGTATCGCTTGCATCCACAGACTTGGGCAGCTTGAAGCTGATGGTCAGACTGCCGGTGTATGCTTTCTGGAATGCGTTGTTCTTATATACAGAGGAATCGCTGATGGTAACGGAAGAGCAGTCGCTCAGGTTCACGTACTTGCTGGGGGTGTTGTCCTTGTAGATGACAAAGAGTCTGTAGCCGTCCTTTTCCAGGGCTTCGCCGATGAAGTATTCATCCTTGGCGCCGTCAGACACCAGAACAACTTCCTTGATGGAACCGCTGGATGCGGCAACCTGGATGGCGAAGGAGGCGGAAACTTCCTTGCCGGTGTTGGGATCCTTGTAAACCACCAGAACTTCGTCCATATCGGCGGTCAGCTTGGTACCGTTCTTGGGGCTGCAGGTAAATTCGTCATTGGTGATGGATCTGCCGGTTACGGGGTCGCCGTAGTTGTACTTCAGGGTAGCCTTGACCTTGGAAAGATCCAGCTTGTCGCCTTCGGTGTACTTCTGGGTACCTGCATTGATGGTGATGGACATCACTTCTCTGTACAGCAGGGTGAAGCCGGTGGGCAGGTTGGATGCGATACCCATGTCATAGCCCAGGATGGACTCGATGGTAACGTACTTTTCTCTTGCCACGATGGGAGAGAGAACCAGATCCAGTGCTACGATTTCATCGATGGAATCGTAAACCACGGGTTCTTCTACCTCTTCATAGGTTACAGTAACAACAACGCCCTTCCAGTCCTTGGGATCGGAGCCGATCACGTAGCCTTCATAATATTCAGTATATACAGCATTGTCCCAGTTGATGCTTACGTATTCGGGAACCTGTTCGAACATATCGAAGAAGTCCTTAACGCGCAGACCGGAATCGGAAGACTTCCAGATAGCGTCTTCATACTGTACGGTGAAGAATGCTTCCTTGAAGATCTTGCTGTCAGCCACTTCGGCACTGCTCAGTTCCGCCTTGTTCTGAGAGTCTTCGTAGAACTTGATGGTGAACTTGGAGTTCTTTGCAGCGGAAGTACCTGCATAGTACAGCTTTTCTTCGTGTTCCTTCAGGGTAACGATGGCGGTGAATCTCTGATACAGAGCAGAGGGGGTGATTTCTTTCTCGTCAATGATCGCCGGGCCGGGATTCTTTTCCACAACAACGCTCACTACATCGGAGGTAGTAACGTGCAGGTCAACGGTGGAGGTGTAGGTCAGACCGGTGGGATCGGTGTAGGTATACTTCAGATAGTCATCGTCACCGATCAGGTCAGCGGTCATGGTCTTGATGTCCAGACGGCTCTTGGAGGAGTCGGTGTGGATGATATCCAGCTTCATGTTGGAGGTGGTTGCAGCAACGCCCTTGGTGTTCCAGTTGCCCTTGTCGGTGTTGTACTGTACGTCCACCTTGGTGATGGTCAGGTCTTCGGTTGCATTGTATTCTTCGGAACCGTTCAGCTCCTTGGTGCCGGAGAAGGCGGGGCTGGTACCGTATACCTTCATGTCAATGATCTTCTTTTCGACAACATTGACGGTCAGGGTGAATGCA